>DXHF01000119.1 GCA_019113605.1 Candidatus Paenibacillus intestinavium | reverse complement strand
AATCAGATAGCACAATTATTATGAGGGATGTAACAGCTCAACTTGAGCGAGTTGCTAGTATTCGATCAGATATTTATCTAACCTTACTAATGAAGGACGGGAGATCATTTTCGAATTATTCCTTCTATGATGCTAATCCAGATCAGTTTCGAGATGAAGCATGGTTTGATCAAATTACTCGATTACAACCTTATGAAACATTGTATCTAGGTGTACAACCGAATTATATTAGATCACAAGCTGAAGGGGATCCCTATGTTATTATGACTGCAAGAGCTCTTACGGATTATAATGGAAAGCCGTTTGCCTATTTGATCGTGAGTCGGACGGAGAATACCTTTAGTTCATTTATGGATCAGCTTTCGGAATCAATATATATGCTTAATGAGGACAAGTCGATTATCGTTCAAGCTGATGATAAATTAATTGGAAAATCTTTTGATCGATTAATAACGGAGGAAACTTCAGATTCTTCGGGTATTGCTTATGTAGATGGTCAGAATCAAATCTATGTATCGATGCCGTTCAATTTTGATAATTGGACATTGGTTAGCTTAGTACCGTATGAGCAATTTACAAATCGATTGGAATCTATATATAAATCAGGAATGTTGCTGCAAATTATTTTTATTTTTATTTTTTTAATAATCCTTACGTACTTTCTCAATAAATTTACGAAGCCAATTAGAGCTTTAAGTGCCGTCGCGCTAAAAGTAGAAGCAGGAGATTTGCAAATTCGATCTAATGTACGATCTGGAGATGAAGTTGGACGGTTAGGTCGAGCATTTGATAATATGTTGGATCGAATTACTGAGATGATTGAACAAGTGAAAGGTGAACAAAAGCTGAAGAGACAAGCTGAGCTGGCCATGCTGCAAGTTCAAATTAACCCGCATTTTTTACTAAATGTATTAAATTCGATTCGGATGAAGCTGCTCCTTAAGGAAGATAATGAGGTAGCAGAACTAGTCGGGTCGTTATCGAAGCTACTACGTACTACATTATCGAGTCAACAAGAGTATGTCACTTTACGAACGGAAATAGACGTTACGGTTCAATATATGGAGCTTATGGGTTTTTCCATGCGCTACCCTGTAGAGACAGCTGTTGAAATACCCAATGAGCTATATGGACTTATTGTTCCTCGCTTTATTTTGCAGCCAATCGTAGAAAATTGCTATAAATACGGCTTTGTTCGTAAAGGTGGTAATATTGTTATTACAGTTAAAAATGTGCAAAATGATCTATCCATTACAATTGAAGATAATGGCCGTGGGATGAAACAAGAAATAGTCGATAAAGTGAATTCATCCTTGAAGCAAAATCGTTATCAGATTATGAATAATCAAAGCGCGAAGGAAGAAAATAACTCAGGCATTGGTCTCGTTAATGTATTTAATCGGTTAAAATTAATGTATGGAGAAAATTTTCAAATGAAACTTAGTAGTGTTGAACAAGAAGGCACTAAAGTAACGTTAATCTTTCCAGCCAACGAATTGGAGGAGATACATCATGTTTAGAGCGATTATTGCTGACGATCAAATGCCAGTTCTGGATTATTTACAAGCGAAGTTACCATGGGGGCAATTGGAAATAGAGTTACTCTCAGTATGTACAGATGGAGAAGAAGCGCTTGAAGCGTGTAAACAAGGAAATCCTGATATATTAATTACCGATATTGGTATGCCTATAATGAATGGGCTAGAGCTAATTGAGAAAGCAAGGGAATGGAATCCTGCCTTAAAAACAATTATTCTATCATGTCATGAAGAATTTCATTTTGCACAGCAAGCAGTTAAGCTAAATGTAAACGATTATATATTGAAAGAAACGATGGATAGTGATCAGCTTTATGAAATATTACTACGTATGGTATCGCAGTTGAAGAAAGAAAGAGAACTTAAAAGTCAGCAGCAGCAATTGCAAAATGTAATAACGGAAAGTCACTCAACATTGAAAACAACCTATCTAAAATCTCTTATTGATATGCCTATTTGGAACGAAGAGGACTGGATTAAGCGTGCAGAGAGCTTTGGTATTCAATTGCGAGCAGGGCAAAGTTATTTACCCATACTATGTCTATTGGATCGGTTTGAGGAGCTAGAGTTACGATTCGGTGGTGCTAGACAGCTACAATTTGTTGTTGAGAATGCACTCCATGAAGCGATTAAACTTCAGCAGCATGTCGTTATTTCATTGAATGAAAAAACGTACTTGCTCCTATATAGTTATTCTGATTCGCTTAAGATAAATTCAAATGAGTTAATCTCACAAGATATTATTCATGTACAACGATTACTTGTTAATCATATGAAGATGAAGTCGTCTTATTTTGTAGGAGAAAAGTTTAATTCGATCGTCACCTTTAAAAAACAAGTATGTACACTTATTAATATCCATACTCAGCATTTTTACAGTGGAGAATTAAGCATTCAAAAATATAAGCAACAGGATATTTCCTCGGTTGAACTATTTGTCCAATACGCTAAAGCAGTTGATGACATTAGAAGTGCGATTCAATCTAATGATTTGAATACACTAGAGCAAACATTACGTAAATGGTGCGAGCATATTCATCAACAAAAGTATCCAATTGATATGGTACGAGGCTGGATTTTGAAAATCGTAACTGATGTTGAGTTAAAATACTCGGTCATGCAGCATTTTTTGACGAATTTTAGTGTGGAACAGATTCAAAAAAAGATATATGCGATTGATACATTAGACTATTTATTTACATGGCTTTATCTTCATCTCGAAGAGAAAATAGACAGTTTTCATCAAAGTAAGCATTCGGTCATCCGTAAGGAGATAGCAGAGGCGCAGCATTACATTATGAATCATCTTTGTGAAAAGATAAGTATGGATGAAATGGCAAAACGTCTACATCTTAATGCGACACATTTCAGTAGAATATTCAAAAAGGAAACAGGAGAAACATTTGTAGAATATGTAAATAGGAGGAAGATGGAAAAAGCAAAAGAGCTACTTGATCATTCCAATCAAAGTGTAGATCAAATCGCGCAAGATCTAGCTTATGATAATAGTAGCTATTTCAATAAAGTATTTAGAGCCTATTCGGGAATGTCCGCTAATGAATATCGGAAAAGGATCTGAACTTCCTGCGAAGAAAAAAGATAGAATATATAGTTATAGTAATGAAACGATAGGACTGATGATAATGAAATTTCTACATTTGGGGAAATATTATGACTTGCATGAGCTAATAGATACTGCAGAGTTGGATGAAGAACAGCTTAACATTAATCTTAAAAAGTTTTATTTTTCAAGCTGCAAAAAAATTGTTGCTGAGCGAATAAAAATATATCAACAACAATTAAAAGTAAAACCAAAAAGTGTTGACATCGTGGAATCAAGAACGAAATGGGGCAGCTGTAGTTCAGATAAAAAATTAACATTTAATTATCGTTTGGCAATGGCTCCAATTGAAGTGATCGATTATGTCATTATTCATGAACTTTGTCATCTTACACATATGAATCATGATCGTTCATTTTGGCGACGCGTAGGAAGTATTATGCGTGATTACAAAAATAAGGAACAGTTTCTGGCGCAATATGGCCATCATATGACGTATTAAGTGAAAGAAATGCTCAATGTTAAAAATAAGAACAAATCTTTCTGGAAAGATAAATATATATTATTTAAGGATAATAATTTATTGTTTTACGATAAATTATATGGTATGATCACTATGTTAATATTTTTTGTGAGGTGCTCATATGAAACATGTATCAACGTTTTTTTTGAAAATAGCAGTATTTCTATTAGGGATTCCCATACTAGTGATGTGTATCTTTCTAGTACCTGAGATTGCAAATACGGTTGAACAATTATTGCCCGACTATCCTTATTTGAAGTATGTTGTATTCGTACTCTTATATGGATCAGTGATTCCGTATTATTTTGCTTTGTACCAAGCATTCAAGCTACTACGTAATATTGATCGAAATTTGGCTTTCTCACAATTATCTGTTCGAGCTTTGAAGCAAATAAAGTATAATGCTGTTGCGATTATGGTATTACACTTATTAGTCTTTCCATTATTTTTTATTTTTGCAGAATTAGATGATGCACCTGGAGTCATATTCGTGGGATTATTCGTACCTGTAGGTGCGATGGTTATTGCTGTATTTGCAGCGGTACTCCAAAGATTGCTACAAGAAGCAATCGCCTACAAAGAAGAAAATGAACTTACGGTATGAGGTGAAAATATGGCGATTATCGTGAATATAGATGTGATGTTAGCGAAAAGAAAAATGAGTGTAACTGAACTTACCGATAAAGTTGGAATCACGATGGCTAATATTTCGATATTGAAAAATGGAAAGGCAAAAGCAGTTAAGTTTTCTACGCTTGAAGCGATCTGTAAAGCGTTACAATGTCAGCCAGGAGACATTCTAGCATATGAGGAAGATAAGGAAACGAGTTCGTAAATGATGAAAGGAAGGAAATAGAGTTAATCTACTCTGTGTCCTTCCTTTTTTATGTCGAAATTAACTTATACTATATCTTTTACGTAGTTTATTAGCCGCAGCTCGAATCGTTTCGGAATTAGGGAGCGTTATAGGAGCATGTTCTAGCTGATCATAATTTAAGCTCAATGATGTACCCGTTTGGGATTGAGCTCGAGTAAGTGTACGTTTAATTGCATCGATGAATATATGTGTTGCATCTTCACCTAAATAAGCAAGCTCTTCCAGGCTGGCAGTACTCTCATCAGTGACTTGCGGATAATCAGTTATTGGAGCATCCAGCGCGGATAAATCGTAAAATTGTCTTACTAATTTCGTTCGCGCTGCACCAACTCCGCTTGCAATAATAAAGGCCTGTACGCTGTATGCATGTAGTTGTCGTCTTTGTGCAATCCCACAAAATTTGCGACCGGCAATACTTAGATCGTAATCACCTGGACAAAATGCACCTTGAACTTCCCCCTTATCAATAGACAAGCCGGTTAAGGATAGAGAATCTCGAATTAATGTGTACATTTTTTCAAAGTCTTGATGAAAGTGAACGTTATTAGATGTATTCTTAGGGAATATAAGAGAAAGATTTACAGTGCCGAGATCTAGCGGTACAGCCGCCCCTCCAGAATTGCGAACGACAGGAAAGTAACCTTGCGAATTTAGCCAATCCATTGCATCTGCAACGCCTGGCAAACGACTGTCCCTTTGACCAAGAATGAAGGCATTGGGATGTCTCCATATATGACAAAAACTTGTATTACGCAATTGTGCTTCTTTACATAGAAGCTCATCTAAGGCAAATGCATATAGAGGATCGCTTTCGAATAATTCATCACTACGATCTATGATTTGTATGGAGTTGGCCCAATCTATTATACTTCTCATTTATAAGCTCCTTTGTAAGGTTTACGAGTTACTTCATGATTATAAATCAATTCAACAATAAAAACTTGCTTAAATTGAATGTCTGAATTTTGGTCTAACAAAAAAGGTCTGACTCAACTTGAGTCAGACCTTTCAATTCGATTACCTTCTAATGCTCAGAAGGCGTGACAAGTGCATGGTTTTCCCATTTTCTACTTTTCCATCTTATTGACATAATAACAGCCCTAGCCCATTCATCAGCAGCTATCGCTAACCAAATACCTGCAAGGCCAAGATCAAGATGGAACACAAACCAATATCCTAGTGGTAAGCTCATACCAATCATTGTGAACATACCAACCCAAAGTGGAAATTTGGCATCACCAGATGCTCTTAATGAATTTACTAATATAATATTGATCGTTCTTCCAGTTTCTAACACGACACTTAGAAGTAATACATTAGCACCGAGTTTAATGATCTCTTGACTTTCTGTAAACATTGACATTAATGGGTATCGGAATACGATAACGAGTACAATCATCACTAGTGTAGCAATACTTGCATAGATCACGCTTTTCCATACTCTACGATAAGCATCATCTTGGCGTCCTGCTCCGATGAATCTACCGACAATAATGGAAGTTCCGATTCCAATAGCAAAGGCAAATAAGTAGATAAACATAGAAATGTTACCCGCATATTGTTTTGCTGCCATTGATGCATCACCTAAGAAAGTAATATAAAAGAGGAAAATAATTTGACATGTTTGATACATTACCTGCTCTAAAGCTGCAGGTATTCCGACACTTAATATTTTGGAAATAAAGGCTTTTGAAAATGTGAAATAATGTTTAAATTCAATACGTACTTCCATAATACGATACAGTAACCAGAAGAATACGATAATAGCTAATCCACGACTCAATACAGAGGAAATAGCAGCACCTTCTACGCCTAATGCAGGCATACCGAAATGTCCAAAGATTAAAGCGTAGTTAGCAATAATATGAATGACATTCATGCCAAGCGAAACAAGCATCGCTTGCTTCGTATAGCCATGTACACGAATAATTGCGGCGAGCGAGTTTATAATCGCCTGCAGGAAAATACCGCCACCGACTATATTAAGATATTTCTTCGCATTTTCGAGTATTTCACCTTGAAGGTTGAGCGTCGTTAGCAAATGATGTCCCATAGTTATAAACCCGATACTAATAATTAATCCTACGATTAGATTAAGTGTAACGGCAATAGCGGAAATTCTTGAAGCCTCTACCAATCTACGTGACCCAATATATTGAGCAATGACGATGGATGCTCCATTACCGATTACTTCAAGAATGAGAATCGCAATATGAAGAAATTGGTTTGCTGCGCCAACTCCAGATACTGCGTTATCCGATATTTTACTGAGCATAAGCGTATCTACAATACCCATAAGCATAAATAGGAAAAGCTCTAGAAAAATAGGCCATGTTAAGTAAAATAGATTGAATTCTTTCTTTTCTTTCCTAATATTAACATTTAATAGCTTGGTGTTGTCTGTTGTCATTGATATCCTCTCTTCTTCTGCAATCAAATAAGCCAAGAGGTATCTTAGCACAGTTAACTATGTATTTCATTAAAAATAATAGATTAACAGAAAAAATGTTTACTTTTAGAGAATAGATGAAGTTGTTGGTCAATCCAAAAAGCAACTATTGGTGAGTGACATGGAATCTGTTACAATAAAGAAAGCAAAAGAAATCGCTAATTAGGCTAGGTAGCTAAGTTGGTAGATCTCATAACGGAGTGATGAGTTGAGTAAGGGCAAAGGCGGTACTGGTCAAGGAACTGGGAAAAAAGGGTGGAATCGTTGGCAGACAGCGGAAAGAAAAGCTGCGAATACACCAAAACCATATAAGAGTAAAGGTACAAAAAAACCAAAACCTACTTCTACTCCATAATTGAGTGTAGTTATCTCCCAATCATCTGATTGGGAGACTTTTATGTGCGCGCTACGCATGGCGCGTAGCTAGGTGGTGAAAGTCCACTATGAGGTTGGCAGTTGCCAACCATGAGTAAAGGCAAGGTTGTCCACCGTGAGGGGAATCTGAAGGCAGCCCGATGATAAAAGGAGAAAAGGGATACCGAGTAGTAGTCTTGACTACTACTCGGTATCCCTTTATTTGTTAATGAAATATGATATTAAGACGTTGTATTATGCATGAGTCCATGAGGTGTTATTACCTGTTTTCGGACAAGTAGGAAATTTGTTACCGACATTTAAGTCCATTCGTTCACCGCCGTCATCGATATATTGACCGGCTTCAGTTACGAGTTCACCGGTTTTATGTTGATGGTTAGTATGGCGCCAAGTTGTATCTTTTCCTGATTGTGGGCAAGCAGGGAATGCGTCACCTTTGCTAAGTTCACGTTTTTCTCCAGCAGCACATACATACTGCCCAGTCTCCATTACCTCTTCATTTGTGTGATGTAAATCAGTAGCTGTTTTCATGTTCAGTCAATCCTTTCAATGATAGATTAGTGAACTACAATGTTGCAATGTCACTTGTTCATTAATACCCACTCGAGTCTACTATGAAACAAATATAGTTTATCGAATAAATATGTTTCAAAGAGTGCTAGAGTGGTTACTACATAGTAAGAAGTTGTTACAAATTTAATCAATTTAATAATAATGAAACAAAAAGGAGAGATATCAAATGCCAAATGAATCTAAAAGTAGTGGAATATTGCTAGGGACAGTAATAGGAGGCGCTATGGGTATCGTTGCAACACTGTTACTCGCTCCTAAGTCAGGTGCTAAGATGCGTGAAGATCTATCGCACCAATACCATTCACTTTGCGATAAGACGAAAGAGATCGCATCTACAATAGGGGATAAAACAAAAGAGATTGCATCCACTGTTGGTGACACAACGAAAGATATCGTTGAAAGTGTTAAGGAAGAAGCATCAGGTCTTGCGCAGCACGCAAAAGAATCGAATCAGAACATTAAAGAATCATTTACTTCTGGAACAGATGGGATCAAAGATAAGCTAACAGCTACAGACAAATAGATATATTAATCACATAAAGGAGTATTAAAAGGTCACTAAGCAGAATTGCCCAAAAAGCAGTTCTGCTTAGTTGTGTTATGACCTATAATTACTCGTTACACATAAAGTAAGTCCCCTGATTGAAATGTAACAATCAGGGGGCTGTTGATAAAAGATATGGCCAACAATAATGATGAAGTTATCATTCATTTACTTCACGTTCTTTTAATAGTCTTTGTAGCTTAGTGATAGCGCGCTTCTGTATACGAGAAACACTCATTTGCGAAATACCTAACCGCTCCGCAATACTACGCTGGGATAAATCGTTATGATAGATATGATTCAGTACATTACGTTCTTCTTCTTTCAAGTGTTCTAGTGCATCTTCCAGATCAATACGGTGTTCAGCGGCCTTATATTCATCAACTTGAGAATCAATGAGATCACCAATTGTTGCACTGTCACTATCTGTAGAGAGTGGTGTATCCAACGAAATGTATTGATAGGATTCGCGAGAAGATAGAATTTCAATCGTTTCCTCAACACTTAGATCCATATGAGCTGCAATTTCATCGATATTAGGAGATCGTTGAAGAGTGATTGTAAGATGATCAATAGATTTCTGAATAAGCATTCCTTTTTCTTTGATCCTTCGGGGTACTTGTATATACCAAGATTTATCACGTAAATAATTTTTGAGATGACCAATTAAGCTTTTCATTGCATATCCTTCAAATGGAATTTCTCGATCATGGTCGTATTGTTTAAATAATCTTAGCATGGATAATTGAGCAACCTGAAATAGATCTTCAAACAAATCGGGTCTACTACGTGACATTTTGACAGCGGCCATTCGAATAATCGGTTTATAATGATGTAGTAATTCAGTTGCTATATCATTGCATTCACTTACTTTGTAGATTGCCATCAATTCCATTGTTTGTTCTGGATTAAGACAGGAGGATTTGTTATTCATGCAAGTTCCTCATTTCTACTAATTCTCTTTATTAATATCACCTCCGTACCGAGATCGGTACGAAACTCGACGCTATCCATTAAGGCATGCATCATATAAATTCCCAGACCTCCGGGAACAATATTATCTAATGATTGATTATGAAGAGAGACAGGTTTACTAACCGTTTGTTCATATTGAAAACTACTGCCAGAATCTTTGACTGAGATACAAATATTATCTTCTTCTAGTTCAAATGTAACATCAATTAAGCCAAAGTGTTGAAGATCATAAGCATGTAGAACGGCATTTGTACAAGCTTCTGATACCGCTACTTTCATATCTTCAATTTCTTCGTAGGAGAAGCCTGCTTTGCTCGCTATTCCGTATAAGGTCAGTCTAACAATATCGATATAATCTGCCTGGGCAGGTATAGTTAAGTGAATACGAGGGTTTGTCATTAGTCATGTTCCTCTCTATCGTTACTTTATTATAGTCTATTATCTTTTGACTCTTTTCCATATTCGTAATGAAGAAATAATAGTATCTATTATTGCCGTAGAAAAACCATCAGAATGCTTGGATATATTACGATCACCTTGTACAGTTTGACGCTCATTCTTCTTCAATGTTGTGGCTAGATTAGCGGCAGATTCCTTCGCTATACCTGTAAATGAATGAACAGCTTGTCCGATATCATTGACAGTTGCAAAAAGTATATTGAGGGAACTTAACTTTTTTCGTACATCTAGCGTCATTTCGCTGGTATTATGGATGGCCTCTTTCATATCCTCTGAAATGTGCGAGACATCGGTTCGTACTTGTCCGATCATTAGTCGCAACTCTTCAATAGCTGCTTTCAATACTTTCAACGTTTGTACAATTGAATACATTAGAATAATAAATGCAATCGTAATAATAATCATGCCAATTTGAATGAATAAATCCATATATATCACATCCTCTTTTTTTAATACATACCCAAGATTGCCTATTTTGAATCAGAGGTGATAAACATTTCATCCATGTTATAATTAGCGTACTCTATTAAATTTATAAATAATGAAAAGGAGATTGTGATGCTAAAGGGATTAAGATTAAATATAAGAATGAAAATTGCGATAGGATATATTCTCGTAATATGTTGTTTAAGCGTGTCCATTGTTGTCGTAACCGATAGAATTTCGGCTTTGCAGGATGAAGTAGAAACTATTACTAGTCGCGATATTGAAATTCATAATTTAATCGCTTCGATTCGTAATTCTACATTAAGTATGGAAACAGGACAGCGAGGATACCTACTAACGGGAGATGAAGTTTATCTAGAGCCATATAATATTGGGAAATCGCAGTGGCAAGCGCAATATAACAGTTTATATACTCAACTGTCTAATAATATGAATACACAAAGTGAGCTCGAAGAAATTAAACTATCTATTCAAAATTGGATTGATACAGTAGGTGAACCTACGATTCTATTGAAACAGCAAAATAAAACAGTAGAGCTGGAAGAGTTTTTTCGTAATGATATAGGTAAACAATATATTGATGAATTGCGCAGTAAATTTGAATCTCTACATTCGAAAGAAATTCAATCTACGAAAACATATGTAAGTGAATTGGAGAATCGAAATCGATTACTTACAATTGGAATATATGTCATATTACTTATCGTGACGGTTATCGCTTTTATGATTGTTACGTTTGTATCGGGGTCTATAGTGAACACGATTAAGCAAGTTGTCAAAACTATTACTGAAATTGCTTCCGTTGGCGGTGATTTGACGACAAGAATTAAAGTAAATACAAAAGATGAAATACGAGATTTGGGAGAAGCGACGAATGAACTGTTAGCGAGTTTGGAAATGAAAAACTGGATTCAGACAAAAGTAGCCGAAGTAGCAACAATGAACCAGGGTATTAATGATCTCACGACATTAGGCGATTCATTTCTAGCTAAAGTAGCGCCAATGATCAACGCGACGTATGGTGTATTCTATGTACGAAAAGGAAAAGATAAGCAGCAGACACTAGTTAATATCGCCTCGTATGCTGGACTTGAGGAGAATGTAGGGAAATATGAATTCAAGATGGGTGAAGGGCTAGTAGGGCAATCTGCAGCCGAGAAGCGCATCTTCCTATTAAATGGTGTTCAAGACCATCCAGCTATAATAACTACAGCATTGGGGCAGATCGTGCCGCAAAGCATTCTAATTGTTCCTATAGAGTATGAAAACAGGGTAGAGGCGGTTGTGGAATTTGCCTCACTAGAACCATTTAGTTCTCAGCATCTTAAATTACTTGAGGAAATCGAAGTGGATTTTGGGATTGCTGTTAATAATGTATCAGGGCGTATGGAAGTCGAACGCTTACTAAGCGAGTCACAAGTATTAACAGAGGAACTCCAGGCTCATACAGAGGAATTACAATCACAATCTGAAGAATTACAAATGCAACAAGAAGAGATGCGTATGACGACCGAGCATTTGGAAGAGCAGAATTTAATTGCAGAACAAAAAACAAAAGAATTAGAAAAGGCAAAGAAAGAGCTGGAAATATATTCAGAAAAACTGAAACAAAGTTCGCAATATAAAACGAATTTTCTAGCAAATATGTCACATGAGCTAAGAACTCCATTGAACAGTATTCTAATCCTGTCTCAGTTACTTGCTGATAATGAAAATAGCTCGTTAAGTATAGATGAAGAGGGATATGCTAAAGTAATTCATTCTTCTGGAAATGATTTACTTAAATTAATTGACGATATTCTCGATTTATCGAAAATTGAAGCGGGTAAAGTCATATTGACGATTGATGAGGTCAATATGACGGAAATTCCTGAGTTGATCAAGCTTAATTTTGAACCGATTGCAGATAAGAAAGGTATTCAGTTTACAGTTAATACGGAGAAGAATCTACCAAATACATGGCATACGGATGGTCAAAGATTACAACAAATTATGAAAAATCTATTGTCAAATGCTTTCAAATTTACGAATGAAGGTTCAGTGAAGTTAACAATTGGACTTGCTGATCGAACGTTAGCTGAGCAATTATTACCGATGTATAGCAAAGAACAAGTACTGGCTATCTCAGTTAGTGATACAGGTATTGGTATTCCAATTGATAAGCAACAATTGATTTTTGAGGCATTCCAGCAAGTGGACGGGGAGACGAATCGTCAATATGGCGGAACTGGACTTGGGTTATCCATCTGTAATGAATTTTCAAGATTGTTAGGTGGTAAAATTACTCTAGACAGTACTCCTGATATTGGTAGTACTTTTACGCTTTACTTACCTAATTTAAGTCAATCGAAAATCGAACAGATTACTAATAGTAATCAAGAAGTTGCTACTTCAACCGATTCACAGATCGTAATTATTTCATCAGATGAACAAGATATGATAGCTGAAGGCCATACTATAACCAATCAAGAGAACTCATTATTTACTGATAAGAGAGTTCTTGTTGTAGAAGATGATGCTCGTAATATATATGCATTGGTGAAAGCACTTGAAAAAAAAGGGATGCATGTCACTGTAGCTGGTAACGGCATTCGGTGTATGGAAATATTACAAAACGATAGTAGCTTCGATCTTATTTTAATGGATATTATGATGCCATTGATGGATGGGTTTGAGACGATGAGAGCTATTCGAGAAGATGCTACGCTACAAGATGTTCCGATTATTGCACTAACTGCAAAAGCGATGAAGAGCGATCGAGATCGCTGTCTAGAAGCGGGGGCTTCAGATTATATTAGTAAGCCAATCAATATGGATCAATTAATCTCATTGATGACAGTGTGGTTAACGAAGCAGGTGAGACATTGAATAATAATGAACTAGAACATATTGAAATAAATCTACTGTTAGAAGGCATATATCAGACATACGGGTTTGATTTTCGCAATTATTTGCAATCATCGTTAAGAAGAAGAATCAATAATCGAATGCAAATAGAACAATTGCCTAATGTGATTACTTTGCTTGAAAAGGTACTGTATGAACCCGGATTTATAAAAACAATAGTTAATGATCTCTCTATTCGTGTAACAGAGATGTATCGGGATCCAGCGTTTTTTCTAGCTTTTCGGCAGAAAATAGTTCCTATAATAAGAGATTATTCGGAGATTAGAATTTGGCATGCAGGTTGTTCTACTGGAGAAGAAGTTTATTCAATGGCCATTTTGTTGCAAGAAGAAGATTTGCTACACAAAGCAAAGATTTATGCGACAGATATGAATGAGCAAGTATTAGACCATGCGAAAGTAGGTAAGTTTTCATTAAAACGAATGCAAACCTTTACGAAAAATTACATGCTTGCTGGAGGAATGAAAGAATTTTCAACCTATTATAATACGAACGATGAATATGCCATTTTTCGTCCGGAAATTATGAATAAAGTCTCGTTTGCACAGCATAATCTTGCAACGGATAGTACATTCAATGAATTTCATATTATATTGTGTAGAAATGTTATGATCTATTTCGATGCTACACTTCAACACCGTGTTCATAACTTATTTTATGAGAGTTTAGCAGAAAATGGAGTTTTAGTGCTCGGTAATATGGAGTCGATTATTGCTGCTAACAAAGCTCAATATGAGGAGATCGTTCCGTGTGAGCGAATCTTTCGCAAAGTTACTTCTTGATAAGTAGACGTTGGTTATCATACTTGATTAGACAAATTTATAATAATCACGAGAGAAGATATAATGTACGGTCAATGGCATGATAATGGATGACTTCTAGACTATTAAAATGTGCAAAGGGATACAAAACAGGTCAAGATCGGGATATAGATATCCCAGTCTTGACCTGTTTTTATATTTATTAGAAACTGTTTACACTGTTAGAAATTTAACTAGTGTAACTTGAGTAGTGTTGTCGATGGTTTCTACTGTAACATCATCCATAAGTGCTTGCATGAGAAAGATTCCCAATCCGCCGACAGGCAATTCACTAACATCCGTTTCTGGCAGAGGGGATGCATCCTCTACAGCATCTTCATGTTGAAATGAAGCTCCTTTATTACTGACTTTAATAGTCAGACTATTATCACTACTTTCAAAACAGATATCAATATTCTGAAGCTGTGATGTACTAGATCCATGGAGCACAGCATTATTACATGCCTCTGAGACAGCAACTTTCATATCCTCAATATCCTCATAAGAGAAGCTTAATTTTGAAGCAATACCGAATAGGCATACTCGTACAATATCAATGTAATCGGCAAGGGCAGGAATTTGTAAACGGATTTCTATCATGCTTACACTTCGGTCCCTTCTGTTAAATATCCAGATATACCTGTTAAATCAAATAGTCTCTTAATAGGTGCCGGAATGTTTTGCACAATAAAAGGTGCATGTAAACCATCACGAATTTTTAGGATAGATACGATAATTCCAATTCCAGTACTATCGATATAGTTTAGATTTTTTAAATTAAGAATTAATGTTTTTTCAGATTGTTTCACGATAGGCCCAAGCACGGTCCGGAACTGCTGAACAACTGCAAGATCTAAATCCCCACTAACATGTAAAATATATGCATCATTATTTTCTTCTTGTTCAATATGAAATTGTTTAACTGACATTGCATTCACTCCGGTCTTCTT
The DNA here is from genome assembly GCA_019113605.1 of Candidatus Paenibacillus intestinavium. Classification (GTDB taxonomy): domain Bacteria; phylum Bacillota; class Bacilli; order Paenibacillales; family Paenibacillaceae; genus Pristimantibacillus; species Pristimantibacillus intestinavium. Next base: position 12,567 of record DXHF01000119.1, on the reverse strand, counting down.
AATTTGGTGAATAATACCAATAAAATAAGTTTGAAACAAGGGGTAAATTGTAAGTTTTTTAAGTTGAGGCAATATGATAATAAGCTATCGATTGTAACTGCTTGCTATCTTGATCAATAAAAAGTTTAAGTACCGCTTCATCTCGCTGATAAACTAGGCCATCTTCTGCCACATAGTCGGGATCACCTAGAGCTAACTGCAGTGACTCAATAGTTGCTGGTATTTCTACTTGATCCAGCGTGATGGAAGAAGCATCAGTCCATACTTCTACGCTATCAATAGTGTCGTCTATGAAGCTAATAGTCATATTGGAATACTCGTACATCTCATATTCTACAAAATATGGATCGCTACTTATTTGTTCTGGAGCACCTAATATTTCGATGACTGTAGAAACATCATCATATAAGGAAATACCATTAACCATATTTAGTGTAATGATTTCTTGAGAGGGCTTGGTAACCATGATAGCACTCTGCTCTGTTGTGTCTACTGTAGCTAACTCGGCTATCGGCATTACATTGTTCAATTGAATTGGGCTAATAATACCACCTATTAGGTAACTGATTAATAGAATAACCTTCATATCATCATACCTCCTAATACAAAATCAATTAATTAGTAATGTATAACCCAATTTCTTGGACTTGAAACATTTAATTAATCATTAAGTATAAGAAAGCTTATAATTTACTTAACAATAAGTTTAACTAAACAAATATCATCCTTTTGATTACCCTCATTACATTCAGGAATAATATGCTCTACAAGTGCAGCCGGCTCTAAATCCTTTACTGTACTCATTAATTTAATAAGCTTGTCCATTGGAATCTCTGCACCATCTGCGATAGAGTCAGTTAGTCCATCTGTATATAATATGATCTCCATATTGTTTTCATAATGTAATAACCCTTTGTTAACTTTCAAAGAATTGAATAATCCAATTGCTCCGCAGCAGTGTTCAAGTAATTCGATTCTGTCATCTACAAATACAACACCTGCTGGGTGACCTGCATTGACGTACTCTACAGTTTTTTCTTGAGTATCTACTACCATATATATAGCCGTAAAATAGTAATTTATTAATTCATCTTTCATATGTAACTGATTCATATAGCGATTGAGCTCATGAATAACTTGCTCCATGTCAGAGATACGAGTAATGGTATCTCGTAATAGTGACGAGATGTACATACATACTAAAGATGCGGAAATACCATGACCCATCATATCTAATAATATGACACCATAGCGATGTTTATCAATGCGATACCATCCATAGAAATCTCCTGCAAGCTCAGAAGACGGCTGATAGACTGCGCTAATTTCTATGTTTTCATCGTCTATTGCTTTGCTTAGTACACTTAGTTGCACTTGTTTAGCGAGTTCAAGCTTATTCTTCATACGTTGATCCCGTTCTTTATGCCAATCTATTTCTTTTTTAAGTCGTAAAGCAGAACGAATCCGAGCCAATAGTTCCATCTTATTAATAGGTTTCATCACGTAATCGCTAGCTCCCGCATCTAATGCTTCAGCCATTTTGTTAGAATCACCCACTGCAGTTACAAAGATTATGGGAATATCTTTGAAGCGGACATCTTGCTGTAGTGTTCTACATGCTTCTATTCCATCAATATCTGGCATCATCAAATCCAGAAGAATGAGTTCTGCTTCTCTTTCTTTTGCAATCGTAGAATGAACGCCTAATATATGAAATAACTCTTTAGCGGAGGAGGCAATTTTCAAATCTGTATAACCTGCTTTGTTCAATATTGTCTTTATAATGAGTTGATTGGTAGTATTGTCGTCAACAATTATGATACTCATCGGTAAACCTCCTTCTTGAAATATCAATCTTACTATACCATACTCGAAAGACCTACCCTCATGAGTAGGTCTTTCGATTCATTCAGAATAAGATCAATATGAAAATTAATAATAAGTGTAATAGTAGATAGTTGGGTCAAAATCTTCCCCTATATATTCTTTACCACTCCAAGCAATAACTAGAACCTTATCACGGTCCATCTCAGTTTCTAAGCGTTCAGAATCCGCTTTGGAAATACCAAGAGATCTCATTTTAGCACGTAGCTCATCTCCAGTAGAACGGAACATATTGGCAACAGCAGTGCCAAAACCTTCTTCGGCAAGCCCAATTTTTGTTGCATCTGTTTTCTCTACAATACGAGAAGTTCTGTCCTTATCGTGTGTGAGTACAAAAATATTATCATTTAAGTACCCTTCACGTTGAAATATATTCACTTGGTCCTGAACTTCAGTAATACTGTTCACAATACGTACCTTTGTAGTTTCAAGATTAATTAAATTTTCCATTGTAATTCCTCCTTAAATGTGGTGAAAATAAGATTTTAATGTGAATTCAAGATGAGTTACATCGATCGTCTTCTACCTAGAATAAGCGATGCAATAAATAGTACGATGAAAATGATAAAAAGTACTTTAGCTATACTTGCCAGTGTCGATGCAATTCCGAGGAATCCAAAAATCGCTGCGACGATTGCTAAAAAGAAAAACATTAATGTCCATCCTAACATAAGAATCACCTTTCTTTCTTGGCTTTCGAAGCTTGATATGTAATAACCCATATATCTGATATTGAAACATTTTTCTGAAAAGAATTACCGAATTTGTAATTGCTGTTATCGCATATTAATGAAGAAATAATTATTATTACTAGCAAATGTTTCAAAGTAGGTGAAATAGTTTACTAGAGTAGACAACATAAATTAAAATTGTAAAGGTAGGTGTCAACGATGAATAAGCACAAGGTAAGCGTCAACGGTATCGATATGGTCTATGAAGAATGTGGAGAGAGTAGTGGGATAGCGGTAATACTAATACACGGCTTCTGCGGATCTGCTCTGTACTGGCATAAAGTTTGCCCACTGTTAAGTGAAAAATATCGTATTATCATGCCACATTTACGTGGTCATGGTGAATCGTCTACTCCTAAAGGCATTTATTCAATGGAAGCTATGGCTGATGACATATATAAATTGATAGAGCAACTAGAAATCGATAAAGTAGTGATGTTTGGTCATTCCTTAGGTGGATACGTAGCCCTTGCTTTTGCAGAAATGTATGAGGATAAACTAATAGGATTAGGATTGATCCATTCCACTGCACTGCCTGATACGGAAGAAGTGAAGGAGAAGCGACGTCAAGATATCGAAGATATATGTGATAATGGTATTAATCAATACGTTAAGAAACTTATACCTAAGTTATTTATGGACTCTAAGCTTGGAAAAATGCAACCTGAAGTGTATGACATTATTACTGTTGGATTAGATATGACATCAGAGGGAGCAATTCATACACTAGAAGGTATGATGCGACGATCAGATCGAAGTCATGTACTAGCTAATGCAACTTATCCTATTCTTTTAGTTGCAGGTGCTGAAGATGAAGTGATTTCACCATTGGATACTTTTTCTATTACAGGTGAAGAAGTTACAGATTCGACGTTTGGTTATCCTCATATTTTGGAAAATACTTTTGATGGTGTAGCACATATGAGTTTAGTGGAAGTACCCAATCAATTATCACGAGTGATAGCGAATTATTTGAAATTACTTTATGAGAAGATGGAAAAACGAGCTGAGTAAACGGCATATATGTAGCAATGAAGTCGAACTGGAGGCATAAGAAATTGAATAAAATAATTGAAAAAAAGAATAGCCATACTAAAAGGGAAAATTCGAATGATAATAAGAAAATAATGTTCTTTCCTACAGTATATGATCTACTTGCGATTTGTTTTTTGATGAACGATAATCAAAAAGTAACATAATGTAATAATGAACTGGACAACAGTATTAACTTCACTACATTGGACAAATCAAATATTGGCTAGTAGACTTAATATAATGAACTGTATAAGGGGTGTTTAACATGTATCGAAATATTGCAGATTTTTTAGAGGATTGGAATGCATCATCAAACGGAACATTGCGAGTGATTCAAGCGATTACGAATGAAAAAATGGGTCAGTCTATAGTGGAAGGTCATAGCTCACTGGGATGGTTAGCATGGCACTTAGCGGGCTCTACTGGCTTTTTTGGTGGCGTAGTAGGTCTGAAGAATATTCCTTCGCCGGGTCATACTGAGCCCGTCCCTACTAATGTAGCTGATCTTGCAGCTCGATATGAACAGGTTGTTCAAGCGATTAGTGAGCAAGCAAGTCAATTAACAGAAGAGCAGCTTGTTGAAGAAATTCAAGGTTTTGCAGGTCCGACAACTAGAGGTAAATTACTTAGATCATTGATCGATCATCAAACGCATCATCGTGGTCAGATGACAGTGCTGTTACGCCAAGCTGGTCTTACAGTTCCTGGAGTTATGGGTCCTACGAAGGAAATGTCCAAAGCATAATTCTACATTTATAAGTAAAAAAACTTACAAGCATAAAGTGCAAAATGCTTGTAAGTTTTTTTGTTGTAACAGTCTATAATATTGCTGACAAAGCAATCAAAAAATGAAATTATTCATTGTTCGCTTTTTTGATAAATAGCGATAAAACTAATCCAATACAAGCAAGAATTAATCCGAAAATAAAGGCATCTTGAACTCCAGCGGTTAAGCCAGCGGCATTGGCCAATTGATCAGAAGGATCAGTAACACCCTTCATATAATTATCTTTAGATGCTGACATAATGGTCATGGCAATAGCAGTACCAACAGCTCCAGATACTTGCTGTAAAGTATTCATAATCGCAGTTCCATCTGGATATAGATTTTTTGGTAGCTGATTAAGACCATTCGTTTGCGCGGGCATCATAACCATAGATATCCCGACAATCAATAATACATGCATAAGGACAACGATAATAACTGATGTTTCTGTAGAAAGATTAGCTAGACAGAATAACATCACAATCATAATAATGAAACCAGGGATAACCAGTCCTCTTGGACCGTATTTATCAAATATACGACCAGTGATTGGAGACATTAAGCCGTTGAATACTCCGCCTGGCAGCAGGACAAGACCAGCAGAGAAGGCAGCTAGCAGTAGACCCGTTTGCAAATACATTGGCAATAAAATTGCGGAAGACATAATAACCATGAAAGTTAAGAAAACAGCTAATAACCCAAGTGTAAACATAGGATACTTAAAGACTCGTAAATTAATCATTGGCTTGTCCATCTTGAATTGTCTAACTGAGAATAATAATAATGAAACAAGGCCAATGATAATTGTAGAAATTACGGTCACACTTCCCCAGCCGCTCTCTCCAGCACTACTAAAACCATACACAAATCCACCGAAACCAATTGTTGAAAGTATGATAGAAAGAATATCAATTTTAGGTTTAGTGATAGTTGAAACATTTTGCATATATTTCAATCCAGACAGCAATGCCAGAACAAAGAACGGAAGCGAAATCCAGAAGATCCAATTCCAACTAAGGTTCTCGATAATTAATCCAGAGAATGATGGACCAATCGCTGGAGCGAACATAATAACGAGCCCCATTAAGCCCATCGTCGCACCACGTTTGTTGATTGGATATATGACAAGAATTGTATTGAACATAAGTGGCAATAGCAAAGCTGTTCCGATTGCCTGAATAACGCGAGCAAGCATAAGCATAGTAAAGCTCGGTGCTAACGCTGCGATTAGCGTTCCTATAATAGAGAACACCAATGAGCTAACAAATAATTGTCGAGTGGTGAACCATTGTAGTAAAAGTCCAGATACTGGGACAAGTATACCTAAAGTTAACAGATATCCTGTTGTTAGCCATTGTACGGTAGAGTAGCTAATTCCAAATAATGCCGTTAAATCACCTAAAGCCATATTCAACGCAGTTTCACTGAATAACCCAATGAACCCTGCAATCAAAAATGAAATCAAAATAGGTGTTGTTCTAATAATTTGCTGCTGTTGTACTGCACTTGCTGTCATTATATTTCCTCCTACAACTTTTCATATCTACTTGAATTACTTCTTTGCAATGAAAAGTAGCAACGGAAGCATGGACCTAACTTTTCATATCTACTTGAATTACTTCTTTGCAATGAAAAGTAACTTCGAAAGCATAATTATTCGTATGACGCCTACAATATTTCGCTGCAATTTAACCGTTTTTAATTAATAATAGAGGTATTTTCCCAGCAATGACACGGAGCGGTTCCCCGCTGTTTGAAGTTTGAGAATAAATAATCCCTCCTTCAATTAAGGCATTAATAACAATACTTAATTCCTTTGCATGTTTCTCACTAAAGCCAGATTCAAATAGTTTTTTCGTAAATAGTGATTGCCAATTTTCGAATACTGATTGGCAAACTATTCGTATGGGCTCACAGGTAGAATAAGTTTCAGCAGCGATTGTACCGATCGGTACTCCGAGTAAATTATTTGCTTCTGAAAATATTTCAGATAGCTGCAAAATATGAGTTTGGATAGCTTCAATTGGATCTTCGATCTTCTCAAAGCAAGCTTGAATACCATTAAATACGATCATTTTCGTATGATTGATTGCTTCAATTGCTAATTCCTCTTTACCGTTGGGGAAATAATGATAGAGGGAGCCTTTCGGTACACCACTTTCATTCAGAATGTCATTTAGACCAACGCCGTAATATCCACGAATTCGAAACAGTTTGGACGCAGTTTCTATTAGAAGTTCACGAGAATTTCGCTTTACAGTCATTTTTGAATAGTCCTTTCTTAAATTATATAAACTGGTCTACTAATAATAATTTAATTTCTTTTAGTTGTCAAAGGAATTATAAAATAATAAAGCTAACTGCATTGTGCTATACTATAGCAACAAAATAATGTAATTAAGAGGAGCAGTACTTTGATAAAAATAGTAGTAAAACCATTCGATCAAGAAATACAAAATATGCTAAGTGAAATGTTAGATACATACCATGCAGGCGAATTAAGCAGGAAGGACCTTTCGGAATTACCGAAAGATATTCATATTATTGAAGTAGACGATACAATGGTTGGCTATGCTGTTATTTGGGAATACAAACGTGGCAATCAACTAATTAATAAAGCAGAAAAAGATTATTTCAATGCTGATGAGAAGTATTTGGAAAAAGATTTCTATGTCGATATTAGTGATCAAGCAGATTATATATTCATTGAAGCGTTAGATATTATGAAAGATTATGAAGGCAATGGATATGCAGCCTTCTACATTAACTGGTTGAAAGCGAATTATGCTAAGAAGAAGCTATATGTATACTCCTTGGACAAAACGAGAAACTTTTGGTACAAACAAGGCTTTGAAACGATTGGAAGTACAGTATGGATGACATATAACTAGCTCAATATTGCAATTGAGCATTTGTACTGGTAGAGAAGATATGAAAGAGAATTATGTGGTCTATCAATCTGTGGATCAATATGGATTTTATCCAGGCGCTAATGGGATTAAAACATTTAAGAGATAGAAAATGGAGTACCTCCCCAAATCTCGAATTATGCATTATGAGATTGATTGACGTAATGTTAAATATGGATTATCCTCACTGAGCTGTACCATTCACAGCTTTTTGGGGATTTATCCAACTTAATACCTAATCTCTTAGTAAAAAAGTTTCGATTAATGGATGAAATGAAGGTTTTTTCATTCTATAAACGAATAAGGGGTTATTAGGGGTGTATATATTTAACATTACAGTCAACGAAGGGGAATATTTACATGAAGAAAAAAATAAGTTCATTTTATTATCTACTTCTAGCAATAGCGCTCATGATCGGTTCAATGGTAGTACCGGGTGGGAAACTGCAAGCAGCCAACTATGATAAAACCTTTATCGATCAGATCGAGGAAAAGTATCAGGCGCTTGAAGATAAGTTCACGAGACAATACAAAAACGATTTAAAAAAAGAAGAAAATAATTATGAACATTTTTTACGGAAATCGTCCGATGAGCAGAAGTTATTAGAAAAATTGTTAAATGAAGATATAAGCTATTTAGAGGAAGTTTTTAATGCGGATTATAAAAAACTTGAAGCTAAATATGGGGCAGTAAATTCATATAATACAAAGCTTAATCAGTACAAAAATCAAATTAATCCTGATTATTCTATAGGAGCTATGTGGAAGTATAGCAAGGAAAGCGACAAAAACTATTCCACTAGCTTGCACTGGAAATTAAAAACTCAGATCAATCCTGATTACAGTACGAGTTTAATGTGGAAATATAAAAATGAGGTTAACCCAAGTTATTCTACTAGCACAATGTGGAAATATTCCAATACTGTTAATCCGAGCTACTCAACTAGTTTAATGTGGAAACTTCGCAATGAAAGCAACCCTGATTATTCAACGAGCACGATGTGGAGCTATAAGCGAGAATACACCACCCTTGAAAACACCAAGAAGAGTATCGAAAGCATTTTAAAGACGGGTGACGAGGAATTGCAAGAAGCACGCAATTCTGCGATAAATACAATCCAGAAGCTAAGAAATCGTACAATTAGTGATGTCGAGGAATTGCGCGATGAAACAGTGAATAAACTTATAAAGCAGCGCACAACAAGCTTGGAAGATATTTCTTCTCTAAGGGACAGCTTATTTGGAAGCGGGATTCAGGTAAAGCCATTATACATCAGCTTTAACTCGATCAAAGTATTTATCGATGGGGAGCTGCAGCAATTCGAGCAATCGCCAATTATTATAAAAGGAAATACGTTGGTTCCTATGAGAGCAATTTTCGAGCGACTAGGAGCAACAATTGAATGGAATCAGAAGCAGCAGTCCGTACTGGCAACGAAAGGGGATACGACGATCAATTTGAAGATCGGAAGTACTCTCGTTCTGAAAAATGGCCAAGACATTAAGCTTGCTGTTCCAGCGCAAACGACGAATTCCTATACGATGGTACCTCTTCGTTTTATTAGCGAGGCATTAGGTGCTGAGGTCAAATGGAACGGTGATACACAAACTATTACAATTACTACTCAATAGTTTGTATGTTGATACAACTATTTAACTTTAATATTCGCTCGGACACGATGGTTCTTTATGAAGAGAACCTTCGTGTTTTTTATTGGAAAATTTTCATAGTCAAATTTTGAAAATAAGTATATATTAAAAGTTATAAAGTGAAAAAATGTATAAAAAAGAAAGATAATGAAACATGCTTAATTATGAGAACATGATCTGCATATTCTGCTCATAAATTTACTAAGAGATGCAAATGCTAATCATATTAATGTGAGCGTGTAATAGTTATTGCGGGAGGGTTTATGAAAAAAGAAGGCTTATTAAAAAAAGGTAATAAATCAGCATTGACTGCTGCAATAGTTAACACAATTATTTCGATTATTAAAGGTATTGCGTTCACGATGACTGGAAATGTCGCGATGTTTGCGGAAACGATGCATTCACTTGGCGATGCAGCGAATCAATTTTTTGTATATATCGGTAGTGCATTAAGTAAAAAAATGCCGACGGATCGATATCCGAATGGTTTTGGACGATTAGTTAATTTGGTATTACTCGGAGCAGTTCTTATTGTTGGAATTATGAGTTATGAAGCAATTAAAGAAGGATACCATCATATACTCCACCCAGTAGCGTCTACCGGGAAATCGATTATTATTAATCTAATCGTACTAGGTATCGCTGTAATATTGGAATCGATGGTAATGTATAAAGCAATGAAGGAAGTATTGCATGAAGTTAATGTGAAAGCAAAAGGATTATTCGGTATTGTTTCGAAAAGCTTTGCTAATGTAGGTCGTTCAAAGCCGGCAACTAAGCTGGTATTTATGGAGGATCTAGTTGCTACAATTGGTGGTGTTATAGCGATTATCGGTATATTGCTTTCATATTTCGCAGGCTGGCATGCATCAGAAGGGGTAGCATCCATTATTATCGGGATAATGATGTTCTATGTTGTTGGTAAAGTATTTTTAGATAATGCCAAAGGTGTTCTAAGTGAAGCGGATGATGAGATGGAGGCTATAATCGCTGAATATATTTTCACTAATCCAGAAATTAAAAATATCCGTGCCTTATTTGCAATGAAAGAAGGCGAAGATTACCATATTGAAATGAAACTCGAGATAGATTTAACGATTTCTTTAGCCGAAGCGATTGCAATTAAAAATCGAATTGAAAATAAAATACATGCAATGAATGGTATATCAGATGTTATTATTGAATTCGAAGAACATAACGGTGCCATATCATGGATAAATACGATTCCTGCAAAGTAATGGAGGGATATGCGTGGCTTATGAGCAGAAAACAAAACAAACGGACGATAGTGTTATTGAATTTATTGAAGGGGTAGAGAGTATCTCCAAGAAAGAGGATGCTTATCGCTTACTAGATCTGTTTACTGAAGTGACAGGATATGAAGCGAAGCTTTGGGGACCAACTATTATTGGCTTCGGTGAATATCATTATACTTATGCGTCGGGTCATTCGGGCACGGCTCCATTAGTCGGTTTTTCTCCGCGTAAAGCGAAAACTAGTCTGTACTTTACAACGGAGCAAATAGTAAGAGAGAAGCTGTTACAACAGCTTGGCAAGCACACCGCAGGTAAAGGCTGTGTCTATATTAATAAAGTAGCTGATATTGAAATTGAAGTGTTGAAACAATTTATTACAGAATCGGTTGAGTTTTTACGAACAACTTATCCGCAGCAATAACAACAAAGCAGGCTTCAATACAAAGAGGCACCTTACTCATTTCATAATTGAAATGAATAAGGTGCCTCTTTTAGTGTACTTCCGTGTCCATAAATATTGTATGCTGCAATAGCTATAAATATTCTGATAGTTATAAAATACTATTTCGAAGCTACATTTTCTTCGCCTTCTATTTTCGCGAGAGCTTCCTTACTAACATCAACACGCTTCACAAAGAAAGTAAGTGCAAAGGCAACAAGTGTTGTGAATGTTGCGATCAAAAATGTAAATTGAATACCTTCAAGCATACCAAGTTTAGTAATATGAGCCATTTCTTCTTGAGCAAGTGTAGATGGATCAATACCAGCTAGTTGCTCGGTTACACTTTGTTTGGAATGCGAGGTCATAATACTTACGAATATAGCTGTACCAATTGCACCAGCTACTTGTTGAATTGTATTATTCACAGCTGTACCATGTGGATTGAGTCGTGTTGGCAATTGATTCAAACCATTGGTCATAATCGGCATCATGATCATTGAAATACCGAGCATACGCACAGAGTATACAAAAATAATATAAGCATTTGATGTATCAAGCTCAAAGAATGTCATTTGATAAGTTGCGATTGTAGTAATACCAAGACCGACTATTCCGAGAATACGCGGTCCGAATTTATCGAATAATTTACCGGTAATCGGTGACATAATTCCCATCACAATTGCACCCGGAAGCATCATTAATCCTGAATCAAGTGGTGCAATACCTTTAACTGTTTGCATATAGGCTGGAGTAAGGATCATACCAGCGAATAAAGCAGCAGAGTTCACAACAGAGATAACGTTACCTAGTGCAAACATTGGATATTTGTATACGGATAAATTCAATAGTGGTTTTTCAGATTTCAATTGTCGTAGTACGAACAATACAATCAATATAGCACCAACGGCTATCGTTGTAATTACGATTGGATCTTTCCAGCCATCTGCACTTGAACTTACAGAACTGAAACCAAAAAGTAAACTACCGAAGCCTAGTGTAGAAAACAGAACGGATAAATAATCGAGTGTAGCTTTTCTAGTTGGCATAACATTTTGCAGTTTGAAGATGGCAAGTACAAGAGCAATTACAGAAAACGGTAAGATCATTTCAAACAGAACACGCCAATCGTAATATTCGACGATATATCCTGAAAGCGTTGGTCCTAGAGCAGGAGCAGTAATCATGACAAGACCGAAGACGCCCATTGCAGCACCACGCTTCTCACGCGGGAAGCTAATTAACATGACATTCATTAGTAGTGGTGACATAACAGATGAACCTGCAGCTTGAATCATGCGACCTGTTAATAATATTCCGAAGGTAGGCGCGATTGCAGCAACAGCTGTACCAATTGTAAATAAAGTCATGGCAGTAATAAATAGTACACGGTTAGTAAATCTTGTAAGTAAGAATGCAGAGACTGGAATAAGTACACCACTTACTAGCATATAGCCAGTTGTAAGCCATTGTACGGTAGTATAATTATCCATTCCAAAATCAACCATAATTGTTGGCAGAGCTACGTTCATTAATGAGTTATTCAGAAAAGAAACAAAAGCTCCAAAAAACAATATAGCTAGCATAAAATAAGGGGGTTTCTTTAACTGCTGTAGTGATTCACTCATCTTGTTTTTCTCCTATCTTTTATATCTAAAATTTTTAGTTCCTTAATGATTTTATATCATGGGTACAAATAAAACAAGTTTTTTGTACTTGTGGTTCAAATTCCTTGTGCAATGTATGACATAAAGGTTATACTTATCGCAATACAGTTAAACTTTGCACTGCTGTTGAGGTTATATTAAGCTCATAAGCACTATTTCGGCGGGTTAACGAGAAAAATTAGGAGGCACTACATGAATAAGCGAAAGAAAATGGTAGTCGAGCATGCTCA
>DXHF01000118.1 GCA_019113605.1 Candidatus Paenibacillus intestinavium | reverse complement strand
GTTTCCAAGAAACCATAATGATTTCCTTCAATGTAAGCTCTAGTGGAATCAACTTTAATATAACCTTCCGCAGCATCACCGGAACCAAAATCAAACATATATTGTGACACTAGAACAGATGACTCGATAGTTAATGAATCACTAGCGACTGTTAATACATTCAGTAAATGCATTACTTGCTCCTGTGTAAGTATATCTTCTAATACTGCTTCGACTTCAGCCAATGCAATGTTTAACACAGCAACAGACTCAGCAGTGTATGAAGAAATATCTCGTACTTTTAATTCTTCGTATAGTGCGATCATTGAAGCTTTATCCCCTGGCTTTGGTGGTAAAAATTCACCTGATATATTTACATTATCCAGATATGTCGTCCAGTCTAAGTTTCTACCAGATGCTCTTGTACCTAAAAAACGAATGGCACGAACATTTTCTTGATAGTTTATACCAGAAGGAATTTCAATACCTGTAATCGTACTATTTTGGCTGCTGTCTGCTCTACTTGTTAGAGTTAGATCCATTGTTTTCTCTTGATAATTAATCGTTAGATCAACATTCAGCCATTGTTTATTCATAACGGTCGTTGATGCACGATTGTCTTCGTTTGGTCCAATTGAATAATCAATTGACGTAGCATCTGCATCTGATTTGGCATAGAGGGTAAGCAAAATATTTTCATTGCTATCTTGAATCGAAATCGTCCCTTGGTTTGGCGTAAGGGCAATAGTTCCTGGATGCCAGTCAAAATTCATATGGATCAAGTTACCTGCGATTGGTTCCAAGACACGGAATACTCTTGCCCGTGGACCGCTGCCGCCACCTTTAAATTGCAGTACCGTCGACCCGTCAACCTCTTCAAGTGTATTTCCAAGCGTTCCTCCAAAACCTGTTGCATTGACAATTGAGTACCCATCTACAGAACCGTCTGGCTCAAAGTCCTCTTCATAAACTTGTGCTTCAGGCTCCGGTTCTGGAAGTACAAATTCCGGATCTATGACATATTGCGAAATAGGAAGCTCCATGACCTCCACTGTCTCTGCGACTAATTTTGCAATCGCTTGTGCACCAAGCATACTAAAGTGGGTGCTGTCACTTACACCATTAGGATAACGCGGATATTCACCTGGGTCTGTGAATAGGAATAATCGTTCAGTCGATGCAAGGCCAACCTGATTATAGAACGCAACACTAATACGACTTAGATCGATTAATTGAACATCGTTCTGTTCAGCCACTTCAATTGCAGCGTTTACATAATCAGTAAAGCTAACATTAAATTGCTGTGTCTTTAGATTGAAGTCCCTGCGTCCTACTGGCGTTAATAATATTGGAGTGGCACCACGTTGTTTTGCTCCATCAATATAACGTTTTAGATACATTTTATAATCGTTCGGGGAAGCATAACGGTCAGGTATTCCTGCAGATGCATCATTATGACCAAATGAGATAAAGAAGAAATCACCTGGTTTAATTTCCTGCAAAATATTGTCTAAACGTCCGTCAACTAAAAATGACTTACTGCTTCTACCACCAATTGCGTGGTTCTTTACTACAACTTCAGAAGAGAAATAGCGATTGAATTTTTCACCCCAGCCTTGCTGTGGTGCAAACATTTCGCTATAGGACTGCATTGTTGAGTCTCCAGCCATGTAAATTGTAGTGGCAGGCCCCGTTGTTTTTGCTGGATACTTTTCAATTAATATCTCTTGAATATTGTTCGATGTACCTGTAAATATAAATTCTAATTGATTATCTACAACTGCTACATCATATGCTCGAGTAAAGGATTCCCCAGTAGCCACTGCTGTATTGGCAATTTTTTGCACATACTCAGACTTTATGCCAGTATGGCTATTTTGAGTAGCATGACCCACTTTCACTGTCACTTTATAGTTCGCATTCGGCATATTTACTTGGAACGCACTATTTACTGGGACTGTAATTTGCTCAGCGCCTACTGAAAGTCCAGTGGTTTGATCAAAGCCATAACCTGCCGTTTCATTATATAGTGTATTGCCAATTGGTATAGCATCCGCTACTTGCTGAGAACCAAAGCTAAAGTGTTTTACCTTCTCTAAACTTTGTGGAGAACCAGCAAATGAAATATTCGCTTTAGGGAATGTTGTCGCTTCAGTACCCAAATAAAAACCAGTATGCGGCGGTTGATTGTAGGATACGTTTTGCCAAGCGACAGATAAGCGATACGTTGGATCCTGCATTAATGTAGGAATACGATATGATGTAGGTATTGTTGTACTATACAGTCTATACTCCGTACTATCTTCATTACGCACTAAAATTTCCTCACGCCAATCACCAATAATATCTGCTTGAACTGCTGGTGTTCCTTTCGTGTGATTGTTAGTAAGTGCCCCTTCTGCTCTAAATATTTCATCAAGCTTCTTATTGGTTGAATCCCAATTGTAAATTAATGGAACACCTTTCGCTGTATCATTATCCCAGTCGTGGTCGAATAGCTCACGCTGAAGATCGCCATCCCACCATATTGTAAAGTTAGCCGTTTTAGGTGCTTCTTCTTTAGAGGCAATAACTGTCCCATCTGCAGCGTACAGATTAGTAACTGGCACTGCCAAGCCATTTGTAATGCCAGTTGCCCATGATTCATAACCAGGGTAATTAGGATCAATATCAGCCGACATTCCTCGACCAGTATCTATACCAGTATGTTCTCCCCAAATAATTTCACCTGTTGCTGCATCGTGCATCTCAAGCCCATATTGTGCACCCGTACTTTCATGAACACTCAACACCTGGTATCCTGCTCGATTGGGATCTAGCTTCCCTGCATGCATCGCATCGCCATGACCAAGGTTTGTGCTATACAGTACAGTACCATCATCATCAATCGCAAGTGCGCCAAACATAATTTCATCTTTACCGTCACCATCTGCATCAATAATACTTAGCCCATGATTTCCTTGTCCTTCATACTGTTGTCCTGCAACATCCGTATCAAATACCCATCTTTGTACCAGCTCATCATTGACTACATCATAAGCAGCAACAACAGTACGCGTATAATAACCTCTACTGACAATAACACTTGGCTTTTCACCATCTAAATATGCAATCGCTGCTAAAAACCGATCTACGCGATTCCCCCATGAATCCCCCCAAGATGCTACATCTCCCCTTGGAGGATGATAGTCAACCGTAGAAATAGCAGCTCCATTTACGCCATCAAATAAAGTCAAATATTCTGGACCAGTTATGATGTATCCGCCATCATTACGATGATCTGCATTTGCATTGCCAATGACTACACCTTGACCATCAATTGTACCATCAGACGTTTTTACAACAACTTCAGCTTTTCCATCGCTATTCATGTCATATACCATAAGTTGCGTATAATGTGCGCCTGAACGAATGTTTACGCCTAAGTCAATTCTCCATAGCTTGCTTCCATCTAGCTTAATAGCATCGATGTATACATTACCAGTATAGCCAGATTGAGAATTGTCTTTTGAGTTACTTGGACTCCACAAGAAAATGATTTCAAGCTCTCCGTCTCCGTCAAGATCAGCTACAGACGCATCACCAGCGTAATAGGTATAATTATCGCCTACCTTCGTTTTACCATCTGCAGGCTTATCTAAACGAATGGGCAAATAATTATTATGCCATGTTGCTACACGTTCACTTTCAAGCGACTCTACACCATTAATAATGGTAGAAACTTGATAATGTGAACTATCCGCACCTGTCGTGTCTACATAGTTCGTACCATTAGTAATCGGCTCTGCATTCACTTTCGACCCGTTTTTGTATACGTTAAAAGCAATAGTAGCTGAATCAGTATTTAAGTATCTCCAGCTCAAAAATACACCGTCATTCGTTAGAATAGCTACAAGACCACGATTCAAGTACTCCATCTCTCTTGTCACTGAAGCAACATCAGATGAGTTCGCATGAACAACATTCGGTGCCAATACTGGAAATGCCATAATCATTGCTAAGAACAACGCAATAATTGACCTTTTAGAATTAATTTTTCTTTTTCCCACTTGGATTACGCCTCCTTGTATGCTCATTTAGACAACGATCTTACAAAGCACAAAGATAGATTATTTCAAGTTTAGATTGATGATCATTTGAGTTGCTTCTGCACGAGTAGCATTTTTTAATGGAGCAAATGTATTGTCTCCAAGCCCACTGACCCAGCCTTTTTCTGCTGCTATTGCTACATATGGCTGTGCCCACTTTGGTACATCATTTGCATCATTAAATGTAACGACAGCATCTTCATCTTTTGCAATACTTTGAGAACGTACAATAATAGTAGCCATTTCCGCACGCGTTACTAATTTATTCGCTTGGAATGTACCATCACTGTATCCTTCAACTAAGCCTGCCTTGACAGCACTAACAATTGCATCTCTACTCCAAGCAGGGATCGATTGAGCATCTATGAAGCTTAGTTCTGCTGAAGAATCGGCCGTTAAACCAAGTGCTCTTACTAATATCGTTACGAATTCGCCGCGAGTAATATTAGCCTGCGGACGGAATGTACCATCATTATAGCCTGATACCCAACCAAGCTCGCTTGCATTAATAATCGTTGCTTCTGCCCAGTGTCCAGTAATATCCGTGAACAATCCACCTGTAGTCGTAACTTTTAATTCCTGATTGACTGTATATAGCACAAGTGCTGAATCGACCAATTTAATGGATGAAATTCTAAACTCAGTATTTACTTGTGTGATTTTTTCGAAAGTTAGTGTCGCTAAAGTTGTACTACCATCAATTCCTTTATCTTGACCTGTTTTGGTATGAGCAAATAATACTTTGTCTTCTTTAACAATTGGTTCAATCGTAAACCCTGATTGATTACTTTTACCACTTATAAACTTCACTTGCTCTGAATCATACGCCACTTGAAATTCATAAGCATATAAATCAACTAACTGATGACCTGTAATCTCTAATACAATGTTAGAACCTTCGTTTGATAGCTTGGCACTAATGGTAGAATCTTCTGAGGCAAATGCAGTTACAGGAATAACTAGCATCATTAACAATGCAGTTGTTAAGAGTAATAAAAACCGTTTTTTCAAATTAGTCATAACGTTATCCATTCCTCCTTTTTGCATTGCTATAGGAGGGAGCACCCTTCCTATGGCAAGCATATAACACATGCTTTACTTTAATCTTCCATACTCCATTGTGCTAAAATCATTTTTGCCATGGCTGCAAGCACTCGGATACTAATTTCAAATTCAGTATGCTGCGGCTAAAAGGCTGAAACAAACTTTTCCACATTAATCCTCCCTTCATGAATAACAGCGCTTTCATTTCTTGTTTTGATTTAAGCCCCGTTAGACCTAGTGGGGCTTAAATCAATCTATAGTCAAGTAGCTTATGTGTGCAATTTACGGGTTAATCCTGCTGTCTCTCTATAATGCCTGTTAAAAAGGATAACGCTAGTCCCTGTCCCCAGCCTTGGGCCCATTTTCGTGGAATTTCCAAATAGCCTTCGATGTTATTCATTACCGCAGTACCTCCAGATACGTTCAGCACCTTTCCGTTATCGGCTATATTCGCCAATATTCCGTGTAAAGCCCTTTGAACATATTTGGTATGTAATGGGTTTCCCTGCATAACCATCGCAGCGGCAATACCTGCTGAGGCAGATACTTCAGCATAAGCTTCTGAATGATCAAGAACCGTTCCCCATGAGCCATCTTCTCTTTGCAACCTTTTGAGTGCAGCAAGTTGATCACGCAAGGAACTATCAATATGCATAAATTGAGGATATAAATAGGGCTGAGGAAGCACCCTTCCTACTCTAGACATCGTGTACGCTGCCCATGCATTGGCTCTTCCCCAATAAATACCCGACATATGATCCTTAGCGATATGGTTATAGCCGTGATACCAAAGGCCTGTATGCTCATCCTGCAAATAATTGATATGCCAATAATATTGATGAAGAGCATCATCTATTAATGCTTTATCATTAAGCATCACCCCTACTCGCAGCTCCAAATACGCCGCCATAAATAGAGTATCTGCCCAGCATTGCTCCGGAAAGTCATTATTTGCAGATACGGTATGTTGCAGTACCTGATCTCCGAAACGTAACGCATTATTTTTGATGTAATCGATCTTACTCATAATAAGATCCAAATATTTTTGATCATTCGTTTGCTCGTATAACGTTACTAGCATATGTCCCATGGCACATGTATTTACCG
>DXHF01000117.1 GCA_019113605.1 Candidatus Paenibacillus intestinavium | reverse complement strand
AGAGTTCAGAACAATGGATTCAACGGCTGCTATCAAAAGTCGTTAATTCTATACAAAGTGAGCAACTGGCAGTAGCTGTAACAGCAAAAATTAATGATCAGCTGGAAAGGAATTCAGCATCAGCTTATATTGGTAGGGGACTTTCCTACGCTCTTGAGAAGCAATATGATCAATATTTGATTGAAAAACTACTTGAGCTAGCACAAGAAAGAGTTCGACAACCTGATGTAATACCGGCTATTAAAGCTTTATTAGAACAAGAAAAAGACAAAGCACTAGAAAAAACTGGTGGTGGCTGGCTAGCCAAAACATTATTTTCTTTCGCTCAAGCAGCTAATGCAGTTAACTTTGATGATGCCGCTAATGTACTTTATCGTGATATCGTATTATTGCTCGTACAATTGAAAAATCCACAGCATGAGCTTCGTATGATGCTGTCGGAACAATTACAGAATCTAGCTCAGCAGCTCCAAGAAGCTGATCAAGATATCGCAACAGTGATAGAACAATGGAAACAACAACTATTAGAGGAAATAACGATTTCTCCTTTGCTACAGCAATTGATTGAATACGTTCAAAGTCAATTAAGTGGTGGAAATGAATCAAATAGCGTGCCATACCCACAGTTGCAAAAATGGTTGATTAGATTAGTCCGATCATATTGGGAATGGTTCAAATCCGATTTACAATCACAACAATTAGTTGAAGGGAAGCTCAAGCATTTTCTAAGTCATCTGATTGAGCATGAGCATGCTGTTATAGGTAAAATTGTACGCGCAACGCTTAATACATTTTCGGAAGAACGTCTGGTTGAATTTGTGGAAGATAAAGTTGATATCGATTTACAACGAATCCGTGTTAATGGTGCATTAATTGGTGCTTTCGTAGGGGCGTTGCTATACATGCTGTTACACGGTGTGTATGAACCAATCCTTAATTATATGGGGTTTATGTCATAGTCATAGGCTCTGCACTATTTTCATATTATGTTCTGTAAGGAGATGATAATATGAAAATTGAAGTTAGCCGATACTATCAATTGAAGAAAAAGCAAAAGTTAATTGAACAAGAATTGGCTCAATTGAAGGAACAGATCATGGCGAAAATGATGGAGGAAGATAGCAAAGAGCAGATTATCGGTAGCTATAAAGTAAAATTGGTGACGTCTGAGCGTAAAGAATATCAGGAAAATTTACTATATGATGCGCTACCAGATCCCGAACTTTGGCGTATGTTATCGAAGCCTGATCAAGGGAAAATAACGGGTCTTATTAAAGTCGGAGCTCTGCAAGAGGAACAGCTGAAGGAGACGTATACTGTACGCCAACAAGTCGCATTAATCATCGACAAGAAGTGAGGGGGAAGTTCAAAACAGCAGACTTTGATAACGAAGTGATGCGTTGTAGCTTACTCGGCATCGAATATAAAGCGAACTTGGGAAGTCCGGTTCGCGTGTACCAAATTCGTACACTTGCGCTTCCTCCTTCCTCAAGTAGCGCTTTATCTTCTCGGTTCTGAAAGTCTGCTGATTGAACTTTGATTGGAAGAGGAAGTTCAAAACATCCACTTGTGATCACGATGATTACGCTGACGTAGCTTACTCGACAGCGAATATGCCGCCCCCATCGAAAGCTGGCATATGCTCCCGATGAATGTTTCTTGCAGAAACATTGTAGGTACTCGTGTACCAATAATTACTACTTGCGCTACTCGTTTTCGCTGTGGTGCATCTTCTTGGCGGGAGACAAGCGACTGTTTTGAACCTTCATTTTAAGCTTCGTGCAAGTGAATGTCCGCTTGTGTACTCGTGCCGTACACGTTGCTGGGTATTGTTTCATCGGTTGTTCAAGTGACTACAATTAAATCGAGTAAAGAATGGTGAAAATCATTCTTTACTCGATTTTTTTATGTTCTTTCCACGAGTTGGGGTAGAAAAATGTTTACTAGGTGATGAAATATGTTGGTTAATTACACACTTAATTTACTATTTCACAGACAACTTTCCATCCCTCTATTAATCAAAAAAAGCATAAAATGAGTTTACCAGAAGTGTAGTAAGCGCTTACGAAATATTCAGCATATGCTTCCGATGCTACTTTTCATCATCAAGGAAGTATGACAGGAAGTTATGAAAAGTTTTAGGAGGGTAACTATGAATCCTGTACTTGAAAGTAAACCGATTCGAAAAAAATTTACAATAAGTACGAAATATCGCTTATTACTGTATGCTTCACCATTTTTAATATTAGTTTTTGTGTTTAGTTACTTTCCGTTATATGGATGGACGTATGCGTTCTTCAATTATCGCGTCGGATTCCCGTTATTGGAAACTGAATTTGTTGGATTTAAATGGTTTACTTCGATCATTAACAATGAAGTTCAAGTAAAAGAAGTTACTAGAGTTATGAGAAATACGTTCGGTATTAGTATATTAGGGATCTTAACATCAGTTTTGCCCGTTATTTTCGCAGTATTACTCGTTGAAGTTAAGACGAATTGGTATAAGCGAATGGTACAGACGTTAACCACATTACCTAACTTTATTAGCTGGGTACTTGTATACGCGATTGCATTCATGTTGTTTTCAGTCGATAACGGAATTGTTAATAAGTTAATGATTGAGCTAGGCTTTCAAGAAAAAGCTGTTAATTACTTAGCTTCGCCAGATTTCATATGGATCAAAATGACACTATGGAATATATGGAAAACGCTAGGATGGAGTGCAATTCTCTATATCGCTGCCATTACTTCAATAGATCAAGAATTATATGATGCTGCGAAGGTCGATGGTGCGGGACGTTTCCGCTTAATGTGGCACATCACGTTACCTGGTGTTATGTCAACATTCTTCGTACTATTATTGCTATCGATTGCGAACTTTATGAATAACGGTCTAGAGCAATACTTTGTCTTCCAAAACAGCTTGAATAAGGACTCGATAGAGGTTCTCGATTTGTATGTATATAACACAGGACTTGTCGGTTATAACTTCTCCTTCGCTACTGCTGTTAGTATGCTGAAATCATTTGTAAGTATATTCTTACTCTTTGTCGCGAATCAACTTTCGAAATGGGTAAGAGGGGAATCTGTTATTTAGTTCAATCACTGTACGGGAGGAGAACATCGCATGACGCAACGACGTAGCTTTGCTGATCAATTATTTTCGATTTTGAATTACTTAGGCTTCGCTATATTAACGCTCATCTGTATATTTCCATTTTACTATTTGTTCATACAAACGATAAGTAATAATGCTTTAAGTGCTGCGGGGAATGTGACTTTTTATCCGAAGGGCATACATTTCTCAAATTATGTAGAAGTATTGAAAGTAAAGGGCTTGTCGCATGCTGCATTAGTATCAGTGGGCAGAACGGTACTTGGAACAATAGGTACTGTAATTGGCTCAGCTTTTCTCGGTTATTTGTTCACAAAGCGTAAAATGGCGGGCAGAGTATTTTGGTACCGCTTCGTAATTGTAACGATGTACTTCAATGCAGGAATCATTCCTTGGTTTATCGTTATGATGAATTTGAACTTAACAAATAATTTTTGGGCGTATATTCTCCCGGCAATTATATCACCATTTAACGTCATTCTAGTAAAAACCTTTGTTGAATCATTACCTGAAGCGCTTGAAGAATCAGCTGAAATGGATGGAGCAGGTACGTTTACATTATTCACACGTATCGTGTTCCCGCTTATTATGCCAATCATCGCTACGATTGCAATTTTCTCAGCAGTCAATCAGTGGAATTCATTTATGGATACGGTCTTTCTTATGACGAAAGATAAATATTACACCTTGCAATTTGTACTATATAAATATTTGAATGAATCGAACTCATTGGCAGCAATTATTAAATCGGGTCAAGGATTGGAAAATATCGATTTATCAAAATTGCAAACGTCTACATCGGTTAGAACAACTGTAGCGATGATTGTCGTTACTCCAATTCTAGCGGTGTACCCATTCTTCCAGCGTTATTTTGTAAAAGGAATTATGATCGGTGCAGTGAAAGGCTAACTTAATATGCAGTACTCGAAAAGTTTGCAGCTCATGCTTACGATGTAACTTTTAAAAAAGTTTGTAGGAGGTGGTTTTCTTAAAGTATTTGTTCAAAGTTTACTATTAGAAGGGAGTAATAAAAATGATTAAAACAAAGAGATCGTTAGTAACGCTATTAGCATTGGTAATGTGTATTTCATTATTAGCAGCATGCGGCTCTAAGGGCAATGACCCGAAAACTACTGCTACCTCAGCTCCGAAGACTAGCGATGCAGGTAATGATGTTGTTGAGCCTGCTACACGTGAGGAAATTACTATTGATATATTCTCTATGCTTTCGAATTTCTCTGGTGAACAAACAGGCTGGTTTGCACATACGGTGAAGGAAAAATTCAATATTAACATCAATATTATCGCATCTAACCTCGAAGGTGGAGGCGATACAAAATTCCAAACGATGATGGCTGGAGGCGATCTTGGTGATCTAGTTGTATTCGGTGATACGGATGCAAAATATACTGATGCGATTGCAGCAGGCATGCTTCTTGACTGGAACAAGGATGGTTTAATTGATCAATACGGTAAAAATTTGCTAGCTAATGCTCCAAAAGCGCTAGAGAAAAACATAGCACATTTTGGCAGCGGTACTGGACTTTATAGTGTTGGTAATGAAATTGGTCCAGATAGTGATGGTCCATCTGAAGCTCAAGAGCTTAACTATCATCCTAACCTACGTTGGGATCTATATGAAGCACTAGGTAGACCAGAAATTGATAAAATGGAGGATTACCTTCCAGTTCTTAAAGCAATGCAAGAGCTTGAACCAAAAAGTGATAGCGGCAAGCCAACGTATGCATTCTCCATGTGGGCTGACTGGGATGGCAATATGATGATGAATAATAAAGCTTGGGCAGGTATGCATGGTTATGAAGAAGCTGACGGCTTCAACCCAGGTGGATTTACTTTAGTATCAGCAGATACAGAAGATGTTCAAGCAATTCTTGATGAAAATAGCTATTATATGAGAGGCTTAAAACTTTACTTTGATGCCAATCAAATGGGTTTAGTTGATCCTGACTCTATTACACAAAACTTTGGTGATGCCATTAATAAAATGACGGATGGTCAAGTTTTATTCTCATGGTTCTCATGGTTTGATGATGCTTACAATACACCTGAACGTACTGCAGAAGGGAAAGGCTTCCACCTTGTACCGTTCAATGAAGCAAGATCTTATTCATATGGCTTTAATCCATATGGTGGTGGTCGAGTATATGCAATTGGCTCCAAAACGAAACATCCTGATCGTGTAATGGAACTGATTGATTGGCTGTATACTCCGGAAGGGACGATGACAGCTAACTATGGTCCAGAAGGAATGGCATGGGAGCTTGTAGAAGGGAAACCGGTTTTAACTGCACTTGGTGAAGAGGCGTTCCCTGCTAACAAAACAGCTATTCCTGCAGAATTTGGTGGCGGTGTCTGGGATGATGGACGCAACCAAATCAATAATACTACATTCAAATTAAGTATGATTAACCCTGAGACTGGTGATCCATATGATTATCAGCTATGGACATCTACTCTTGCAAAGAGCCCTACCAAATTAGATGAAAATTGGAGAGCGGCAATGGGGGCTAATACGCCTGTAGAATGGTTTGTGAAAAACGATAAACTAGCTGTAGAAAAAGCTATCTTTACAGGTAAGCCATATGTAGAAATGAGTGACGATCTGAAGCAAAAACAAGGTCAAGTTGCTTCAGTAATTAAAGAGTATTCTTGGAAGTTGATCTATGCTAACGATGAAGCTCACTTTAATACATTAAAGGAAGAGATGATCAATAAAGCAAAAGGCCTTGGCTACGATGAGGTTGTTGAATTCAATAAAGAACAGCATAAAGTAGTGTTCGATTTCCGTAAAAGTTTATAATTTGTACGTAAAGTCTTAATAAAGTAAGGAAACTAGCGCATAGTTTCCTTGCTTTATTT
>DXHF01000116.1 GCA_019113605.1 Candidatus Paenibacillus intestinavium | reverse complement strand
TTGTTACCCTCTCTATTGTGGATTTCTACGGTTAAACTCATGGTAGTTTCAACACCCTTCCAATAGAGAGTTTTTTCAGCTCGGCATCTTTGATACTATTAAGCTTTTGAATTTCCTTCCAACGATTACCGTTGCCTAATTGTTTTTTAGCAACTGACCAAAGAGAGTCACCAGCAACTAATTTGTATGTCTTTGCTTGTTGCTTATCGTTAGGTCGTGCTGGTGTTGAGGTTTTCTTAACAGTTCCACCGCCGCTAGTTGTTTCCGTAACGATCCTCTTTGCACTGTAAAAGACATACTTTTTAAGTTGGAGACTATACTCTATATCTCCACCACCACCTGCTGTTTCACTCCACTGAAATGATTCAATACTAACAGGAGTGTTGATATCGTAAGTGTCAGAAGTAAGGATGAAGCGTATAGGACGCTTTGTCGTCATCCATTTTTCAATGAGTTTAATATACTCCACTGGATGCAGTAGGTTGTCTACCGTGACAAACGGATACCACTGAGCAGGAAAAAGACCGCTAAAGCTGTATTCAGTCAGCTTGCGGTCTTTAATGACGTTGATTTCGCCTATTCCGGATATATCGTATGTTTTACTTTGCCCCGACTCACTTACCTCAATAGAGGATGGATTCACAGGCAATTGTAATACCTCTGCTTTGTTATTAAAACTAAGTTCGACTCCATATACTCGCAAGCTAACCACCTCCTATACATATACAGAGTCAACAGATGTTGCAATATCTTGATCTAGCTGCTGTGTTATTTGTGCCACAATCGTATTGATATCACTCTCATTACGTACATGCGTATCGCCAAAGCTGATTGAAGGTGTTAAGGTAACATAGTTTTGTATGTTTTTCATTTCAGCTAATTCTCGCATCATCTTAAGGTCCTCGCTCGAAATATCGACATTGTCCTTGATTTTTCCGACTTCTTTCACTTTACCTATCTCACTAATTTTCCCCTCATTTCCATAGCCTCCCTCAGCAAAATTTGGTCCCACTAATTCATCATTCTTTTTTTGCTCGTCTTTTTCTCGGGCTTTTGCTCGATCTCCCAACATATCTAGCACTTTTTGTTCACGAGCAGCAGCTTTAGTAGCTGCATTATCTTCCATAAGTGAAATCATTTTTTCGCCAGCTTGACGAACTGCTTCGGCCTCAGCTGCTGCACTTGCTGTGAATTCAACATGACTAACCGCATCCAATGAAACACCTGGAATCTTATTTAACTTTTCAATAAGCCAGTTAACCCCATCGATAACTCCGTTAACGAGTAACTCCATAATTCGTAATGAATCAACCTTCATGTCCATAAAAGCGTTTGTGATTCCCATACCTACACGCATGAAAAATATAGGGATCTGATCAAAAAAGTTTAAAATACTATTCCAAGCTCGCATTAATCCTGCAGCAAACTTATCATTGGTATTCCATAGATTCACCAACCAAACAATTAACGCGATGACAATAGATATAATAAGTATAATCACATTTGCTTTCATCGCAGTGTTTAATGTTCTCCAAGCAGTCGCCAAACCATACGTTGCTAAAGTAGCGGCGAAATTGACTATAGTTTGATAGACCGTCGCTGCCGCAACTGCAAGTGTTGCTACTTTTGTCATGATAGTAACAGCTAATAAAGCGCCCATCGCAGTAGCAACTCCCCACAATATGGGTGCTATAACTGCCCAGTTCGTCGATACAAATTCATAGATATTAGAAAGGATCGATAATAACCCCAACGCACCTATCGCGGCATCTGCAAAGGCACTACCCATATTTTTAGCAAATGCATCTACTTCACTGCCGTTTAATTTTTTGCTAATTTCCTCAATAACGCCTCCGAACGATTGTAACGCTGAATTCTTTAATTGAGTGAAAATATCACCAAACGTCTTTGGCATAGTTTCAAATTTAGAATTAATATCGTCCGCAGCGTGAAACATTGCACCTTTAATAATATCTGCAGTAATTTCTCCGTCAGCAGACATATCTTTCAACTCACCTTTTGACTTCCCTGTAAAATCGGCGATAGCAGCAGCAAGCATAGGCGCATTCTCCATGATCGATCTAAATTCATCGCCTTGAAGCTTTCCTGCAGCCATAGCTTGACTCAATTGATACATTCCAGATTGCTGCTCCATTGTACCTGAGCCGCCAACCCTAAATGATTTCTGCATCAGCTCTGTAAAACTAATTAATTCATCATTACTACTAAAGGCGTCAGAAGCTAGAATACCCATTCTACCCATAACCGCTGCCATATCCGTGTAACTTCCCCTAGCTCGGTCTGCAGATGCGAATATCTTTTCTTGCAGTTTGTATGTGGTTTGAGTTTTGTCATTAATCAAATCTAGTCTAGCTAGAGTATTAACATAGTCATCACTTACATTCATTCCAATTTTAACTCCTTGGAACGATAAGTACGTTGCCGCGACGCCTTTAAGATTGTTCAACCAACTAGCAGACGCTTGCCCGCTTTGTCTAGTTTTTGAATTTATTTGGTTTTGCAATTTGACTACTTGTTCCTGTAGTTGCTTTATTTTTTGCATTGATGATTGTAATTGATTAGTATTATTGGAAGTCGCCCCTAACCGCCTGGTTTCCGCAATTAGTTTGAGCATTAATTGTTGTAAATTCGTAAACATAACGGTCAAGTTTGCTGGCAATTCAACTCGAATCTTAGCTTGTATTCCATTAAATTGTTTTTGTATTTGGTTTCGCAACAATTGAGCTTTTGTTATAGTTTGTTTTGCGTTAAAGGATACGCTTACCTTCGAAATTTGGGTAATTCGTTGTATGCCTGTTAATTGTTTTTGTACATTACTAGTGTCTATATTTAGTTTAGCAGGACGTTCCGTAAGTCTACGCATACGTTCCATAGAGACAATGGCAGTGTTAACTTGATTGGATACTCTTTGCAATGGGCTTGAGAATTGATCTAGCATCTTAAGATGCGTCGAAATCGTTGGCATACAAATCTCCTTTCTCACAATATAAAAAAACACCCTTATAGGGTGTTTAGAAGTATCGTGAATCATATGTTATTTTAACTGTACCTATTGATTTAGCAGATAAATCTTCAACAAGCCAAAATTCATCAACTTTCATCGATTCATCAACCCGTTGATATCTCAAAGCTGAACCCGTATCGGATACTTTAGTTATGTTAGGTCCTTTTGTAATTCCAAATAACGAAAATGCATGATCTGCATCCTCATAATTTTCCCCATCTCCATAATAAGTAAACCTAACGACTTTATCGTCAATAAACAAGAATTCTTGATTGCCTTTATCATACGTCCATGTAACTGCATCATATGTTTGTCCATTTGTGCTATTAAAATTCCAACTATCTTTTGATTCAGGATCCCCAACTAACTTAATTAATTCTACTTCTGAGACACCAGAAAATTGTACTGATGAAACTATAGGCGACACTTCTTCAATTTGAATACTTTCTACTTCCGATTGACTACTATTATCAATGTTACTGGAAGTAGAACATGCGACTAATAGTAGCACCAAACATATAAATGCCAAAATCATTTTAATTTCCCTCATCATTACATCCCCTTACATGTAGTTTTTACATATTTCTATATATTACCACACGTAATAGGCAATGGGTCATTTACGTTTCATTTTCGCTGCATCTTTCTTTTCTTTATCGATTCGTTCATCGATACAAGCCATAACAAATGCCCTTTCTTCGCGTGAGAGAGCTAAAAATTCATGTGGCCATTTCCGCAATGTATGGAGGGCATAGTAAGCGTAGTTTGCCTCTGAGTCGCCCTCCCTTATTAGTTTTTTGCTTCTTCCACCAAATCTTCCATTTCAACATCGAAACCACTTAACTCTTGAATCTTAGATGCTAACGATGCGACTTCACCAGATAACAGTACACGTTGTACATATTCTTCGGAAGTTGAACAACCAAGAGCTTTAATGCTTTCTGCATGTTTGAAATCTGGCTTTACAGTGTGATTTATAATTGTACGTAGGTTGAATGTCTGCGCATCAAACTCAACTTTCCGACCTTTCTTAATGTTTGTCGAAGCTTTACGTATTTCATCAAATTCTTGATTTGTCATTGCTTTAATTGTGAAAGTCATCAAGCTACCATCTTTATCTTTGAAACGTGGAGAAATCACAACTTCCTCGGTTAAATTATCCACTGGATTCGAATTCAAAAATTCTTGTAAACTCATATTTTATTACCTCCAAAGGTTATTTTATATAAAGAAACGGGCGCCTTTTTAGGCACCCGTAATTGTCTTGAACTGATCTTTAATGTCGTAATCGTTGAATGTAAACGGCAACTCTTCCTCGAGCATATCGTCACTAGTAGCGTCAAAGCGTGCTGCGATAACACTATCCAAGTTGCAACCTTTGAGAAATGTCGTTTGTTTGCCTGTTGAACTACCAGGTTGCTCATTGACGATCATCAGGTCAAACCAAAAGTCTTGACCTGTTTGGATATAAGTTCGCATAAGCTGACGAAACACAGATGTTACATAATAAACTGTTAAGGATCCTGAACCACTCCATCCTGCAGATCGTTGTGGAGTATTGGTCTTTCCTAACACTGGAACGTCTACTTTATTCTTTTCAATCGTCGCTTCAAGAGACTTCGCATAGAATAATTCTTCTACACGTCCATTAATCGTTGCAAATGCTTTTGCCTGTTTACCGCTAATTGCATCGGCTTCTTTGAAAAATGTCATACTAGACCACCTCAACCGTCATATATATTTTCTCGATGCTATCCACTGGACGAATACTCAACTCAATGACTACCGAATCTACATCTGCGCCAGCCGCAACAGATACATCCGTTTGACTATCAAAGTTTTGAATAGCTCCCAAACCTTGCAAAGTAAGTAGATAGGATACAAGCTCTGCTTCCAACAATGCTCTACCATCTGCGTTGTTACTAACTTTTCCAATATAAAAGGCATCAAAAATACGTTTTACATCGTTACCGATTGAGTCTAGTACACGCATAACACGGTTTTTGCTGAACGCTCTACTTCGATCTGGTGTAAAGCTAGTCAGTGTATTAATGTCCTGCTCAATGACCGCTGTGCCGTTAAGAGACGTAATGACTAGCTCGCCAGCTCTTAATGCTGCAATCGTTTCACTATTTGTTAGACGTGGGAAAGCGTCTACTGCATTTGGTATAGCCGTATATGTCAGTGATTCATTAACATTAGCAGCAGCCTGCATAGCGGCGATTTCCCATACTAACGACGTTGGCGTTACTTGTAAACCATCAGATGTTACAACACCGTTACGCAAGCTAATGATTCCCTCGTAATCTGCTAGCGGCTGATTAACTAATACAGCTTGGATCTTCTTACCCTCTTCATCTCTTTGTCGCTTAACATAAGCAACTACTAATTGCTTGCTAGTCGAATCATCAAGCGGCACTCCTAGAACATTAAACTGATAACCCTCAAAAGCTGATAGCGCATCAGATAAGTCCTCACCACTATTGGTACCGTCAACACCACCAGTTAATGCAACACCTGCTGTGGCTGTTATAACGCCTGTACCTGACCATACAACAAAGTCATTGGCTTGCAGTGCATCTATCGACTCTACAAGTTGAGTATCAACCTCATTGCCGTCTAGAAGGGTTATTACATCAAAAGCATCAACATTATCAATGTTTGATTGGATGATTACTTTCAAATCATTACCACGAGTACCGCCCCATTTAGCAGTAATCGTTAAAGCTTCATGTACAACTGTTGCCTTTACTGCACCAGCACCACCAAGGCGATAGATTAACACTGTACTTGCTTGTCCTACTGCAGCAGTAATATGTCTAATGCGTGCATCTGACGGACTAAACCCAAGCAATTTAAGTGCGTTATCAGCGTATTCAGATGCTTCAAGCACAATTACATTGTTTGGATCGCCCCAAGGCAAATCAGCAGGGTAGGCAGCTATGCCACGATCACCTAATGAGCCAAGCGGCTGCGGTCTTGCTTTGTAATTAATGTATACACCTGGTCTTACTTTGTTTTGTGCAACCCATTGTCCACCAGCCAAATTACTTCACACTCCTTTTTAGATACGACTGAATTGCTTTATCAGCTTCGACAATCGTATATGCCTTACCATCCTCTAATACTGCTGAGAGGATATCTTTTTCACGTCCTGGTCGCTGCCTTGACGCTAGAAATTGATCTTTTGTAAAGGCGGCCATTTTTTCTTTACTCATTAACATACCCCTCCTGTTCGAACGTCTGCATTTTAGGATCATTAGGCGGTTGTTCCCACACAAACATGCTGTACGTAACAAAAAAGTGTAGGACCTCATCAACGATTTGAAATCTCATCCCGTAACCAGGAACTTGACCGCCTACATCAATCCATTTCAACGCACTTGTAAGCTTTTCAGCCATTGCATAACAATCATCGTTATTAGTTGTGAAATAACGAATGACAAATGGCAGGTGACGCCTATAGCGCCTGCCTAACTCCTGTGTATGTGATGGTTCTATTAAGCGTACAAAAAAACGAGGTGGATCAAGTAATTGCTTGATCTCCTCGCCGCTAACGGGTATGTCTGGAAACGCAGTATCTAGAGCATTATTAACTGCATACCGCACATCATTTATTGTGACTTGCATTGCATCACCCCAAGTACCTGCTTATAAAACGTGCCATCTTTCTTTCCATAATAGCAGGTATTTCTCTTTCCAACTCATCGACACTGATCGTCATCATAAAGCGACCTTCAACCCATCCTTGGTGATTAGCTGTTCTATGCCCATACTCCACATAAGGAGAGTAAGCCACGGGATTAAACACTTCAATTTGAGCGCCGTTAGATGAAACATTCACTTGACCGATTGTCCAACCTCTACGCAAATCACCTTTGTCTGACGGTGTACGTGGCACTGTTTTAGCCAATAAGCGATTTGCTAATTCGTGTACACACTCAACCATAAATTTCGGATAAGCTTTTTCCATTGCTTTGAGATTT
>DXHF01000115.1 GCA_019113605.1 Candidatus Paenibacillus intestinavium | reverse complement strand
CGCTTCATCTTCTTGGTGCTGACAAGCGAATGTTTTGAACCTGATTGGAAGAGGAAGTTCAAAACATCCACTTGTGATCACGATGATTAGGCTAATGTAGCATACTCGACATCGAATATGAAGCGAACTTGGGAAGTACGGTTCGCGTGTACCAACTACGTACACTTGCGCTTCCGCCTTCCTCAAGTAGCGCTTCATCTTCTCGGTGCTGACAAGCGAATGTTTTGAACTTTATTGGAAGAGGAAGTTCAAAACATCCACTTGTGATTACAATCACAACCCGGACAATATATTATCGTTACAATGTAATTAGTGAACAGAAGGAGGAATACAGTATGATCCAAATTACACTAGAGACCCAAGTTTCAGATATCGCAACAGCACTACCTAAAAGTACGGATTTATTTAGAAATTTACGTATCGACTTTTGCTGTGGTGGGAAAGTATCTTTGCAGAAAGCGGCAGAAGCTCGTAATCTTGATCCGGCGGAAGTACTCGATCTAATTAAAGAGGTAGAGGAGAAGAGTGAACGTCGCGAAAGTATGGCGCCTGCTTCATTCGGAGAAAAGACGTTAATTGCTTATATTCAAGAAAAGTATCATGAAGAGTTAGAAAGAGAATTACCGGCACTTACACCATATATAACAAAAGTTGCTCGCGTTCATGGAGATGGCCATCCGCATTTATTACGTGTACAAGAAATATTCAAAACATTGCGAGCTGAACTGCTTGACCATACAGCGGATGAGGATAAAAATGTGTTTCCGCTTATTCTAGAATTTTTGAACAATCCGTCAGCAGAATTGAAAGAACAAGTAAGACCACATATTTTTGAACTAGAGGAAGAACATGAAAATGCAGGGCGATTATTAAATGAGCTTCGTGACATTACCAATAATTTCACACCTCCTGATGATGCTTGTGGGACATACCGAACAGTGTATGCACGTTTGGAGCAACTTGAAAAAGATACATTTGAACATGTCCATCTCGAAAATAATGTACTATTTGACCGTGTACGCGCAAAAATGTAATAAGTTTTGTATTTTGAACAAAAGTCCCGGGCTCGCTTCATTTTGAGCAGTCCGGGACTTTTTGATTGCAAAAAAACAAAGATAAGCCGCTTAGTTAGAAGTATAGGGAATTTACGGCCATGAACAGGGGAGTCCCCTTATTAAAATTGGTTGAAAAGATACGATATAGTATAGATATGGGAAGGGGAACCCAGCTTTATTCATTCATTAACCAAGAAAAGGTGATGTGTTTGATTAGAAAAGTACAATTGCCATTACAGACCTTGAATCTAGTAGTTGGCTTTGCAGTTTGGGTTATTATTTCTTCTTTATTGCCATTTATGAGTGAGGATATTGATATACCTGTTAACCAAATTGCAATTATTACGGCGCTTCCTGTTGTTTTAGGTTCAATATTGCGAATTCCTATTGGCTACTATGCGAATATCTTCGGGGCTCGAATCGTTTTTCTAATAAGCTTTATCGCGTTGCTCGTTCCAGTTTATTATATTAGTGAAGCATCTACTACGACAGATTTAATTGTTGGAGGGCTCTTTCTTGGTATCGGTGGCGCTGTTTTTTCTGTTGGTGTCACTTCATTACCGAAATATTATCCGAAAGAACGCCACGGTCTAGTCAATGGTATTTATGGATTAGGGAATTTGGGTACGGCAGTGACAACGTTCTCAGCACCATTAGTAGCGACTCAGCTAGGCTGGTCGGTAACTGTGAAATTATATTTAATTATATTGCTTCTGTTTGCTGCATTGAATTTTATATGGGGGGACCGCAAAGAAGTTCGAGTGAAAACGCCAATTATGGATCAAATCAAAGGGGTTTATAAAAACGAAAAACTTTGGTTATTCTCTCTGCTTTATTTTATTACCTTTGGTTCGTTTGTTGCCTTTACAGTATATTTGCCCAATTTTCTTGTCTCGAACTTCGATTTAGGAAAAGTAGATGCGGGCATGCGAACAGCTGGATTTATTGGACTAGCCACATTTATGAGGCCTGTCGGTGGCTGGCTCGCGGATCGCTTCAACGCTTTATATTTACTCATTGGTTTATTCTCGATGTTTACCGCAGCTGCAATTATTCTAGCCTTTTCTCCAACGATTGCCTTATACACCGTTGGAAGTCTAGTAATTGCTATTGCTTCGGGCACCGGGAATGGTGTCATTTTCAAACTAGTTCCACAATATTTTAATAAGCAGGCGGGGATCGTTAATGGAATTGTTTCGATGATGGGAGGGCTAGGAGGCTTTTTTCCACCGCTATTACTGTCAGCTATTCATGCCATTACAGGACAATACTCGATTGGTTTTATGCTCTTATCCCAAGTAGCACTGGCGAGCTTAATTTTAGTTATTTGGATGCTCTATCATGACAAACTAAGTCTCTCTTCTGAGGTGTTTAATTGCACAGGTCAAGGAATATTAGTCACTGACCAGAAAGGGATTATTAAAGCGGTTAATCCTGCGTTTACAGCGGTGACAGGTTTTACAGCTGAAGAAGTAGTTGGCGAAAAGCCTAATATACTGAGAAGCCACAGACAATCCCGTGATTTTTATGTTGCAATGTGGGAGTGCATAAAACAGAAAGGGATGTGGCAGGGCGAAATTTGGAATCGGCGAAAAAATGGTGAGGAATATTTACAATGGCTGAATATAAGTGCAATCAAGGATGAAACTGGCGAAGATCTGCGTTATGTTGGCACATTTTCAGATTTGACGATAGACGGCAAAAAAAGCGATTAACAACAAAATTTAGAGGAGGAGAGAGCAGGTGCAGGATCGCTATTCACGGCAATCTCGATTTAATCAAATTGGTACGGATGGCCAACTTAAGCTTGAAAAAGCGACTGTCGCAGTAATTGGCTGCGGCGCACTTGGTTCCGCTATTGCAGAAACGCTTGTACGTGCGGGAGTTGGTCATCTCCATCTCGTTGATCGCGATATTGTCGAATATTCCAACCTGCAGCGTCAGCAGCTATTTCATGAGCAGCATGCTAAAGACATGATGCCGAAGGTAGTAGCTGCAGAGCAACGATTACGTGAAATTCGCTCGGATGTTCAGCTAACATTAACGATGGATCACGCAGATGGAAGACTTTTGGATGACCTGGCAAGCAAGAGTGATCTGTTATTGGATGCTACAGATAATTTTGAAACGAGACTGATAATAAATGATGCGGCACATAAACATCGACGTCCATGGATTTACGGAGCTTGTGTAGGTAGCACAGGTGTTGTGTTTCCCTTTATCCCAGGGGAGTCTGCTTGTTTAAGCTGTTTATTGCCTGTGCTTCCTTCGTTTAACGAAACCTGCGATACGGTAGGCATTATTGGGCCAGCTGTTCAGACCACTGCGGCATTGCAATGTGTAGAAGCTCTAAAATGGTTGACGGGGAAGCGGGAGGCGATGATGCAAAAAGTACATCATTTTGATCTATGGAATCATTCACGCATGGATGTGGGCATATCGCAAATAAAGCGTTCGAATTGCCGGACATGCGGCGAAGCACCTGTCTTTCCAGCTTTATCAACCGAAGGTCAAACGAAGCTAACGGCACTGTGCGGGCGCAATACGGTGCAGGTTGTTCCTGACCGTAAACGGACGATTACGTTTGACGATGCAGAAAGAGCTGGGAAATTAGCAAATGCAGTTGTTAGACGAACGCCATATTTTGTTGAACTGCTTCTTTCGGAATATCGCTTGATTTTGTTTGAGAATGGACGACTTCTGATCCACGGACTTCATGATATTCAGCAAGGGAGAAAACTATATCATCGGTTATTTGGCTAAGCTCTGACATCGTTATCAACTCTTTTCTTCAGATTAGATAGATGAATTATTTGTAGTAAAGCATATGTGGATGGGGAGAATGCAATGGTCGAGATAAGGAAACCTATTTCTATTACAGAAGCAATTGCTCGGGTGATGGCATATATCCAAATGACGGAGCAAGAGGTCGTTCCGCTAATGGAAAGCTATGGACGAGTTTTGGCGGAATCGATTGTTGCAAAACATGATGTTCCCCCTTTTCATCGGGCGCCTTACGATGGATTTGCGATACGATCAGAGGATTCAAGACTTGCCAGCGAACATAATCGAATCTGCTTTCGCGTTGTTGAACAGATAGGTGCTGGTGGATTGGCAAGCCGTGCTATCGAGCAAGGGGAAGCTATACGAATTATGACAGGGGCTGCTATGCCTCCTCATACCGATGCGGTTGTGATGCTGGAGCAGGCTAAAAGTTTTGAAAAGGAAAATTACTTTACGATTCGAAAGCCGTTTGAAGCATGGGAAAATGTTTCGCTTCAAGGTGAAGATGTTAAAGTAGATGAAATACTGGTGGATGACGGAAATTACATTCATCCTGGCACAATCGCATTGCTTGCTACATTTGGATATGATACGGTACAGGTTGCCAAAAGGCCACTTGTTAGTCTGATTACAACAGGCTCCGAATTGTTAAGGGTAGAGGAAGAATTAGTTCCAGGAAAAATACGCAATAGCAATGGTCCGATGATTGCAGCACAATTAGCGAGAATGGGGATTTCATTACAATTTAATAGTAAATTAGAAGATGATATGGAAAGCTGTCTCAAGGGAATACAGCAAGCATTGGCCGTAACGGATTGCGTAATTACAACAGGCGGTGTATCCGTAGGAGATTATGATTATCTGCCAGCAATCTATGAAAAATTAGGTGCAAAGGTATTATTTAATAAAGTGGCCATGCGACCTGGAAGTGTTACGACAGTTGCGGTACTGAATGGAAAGTATTTGTTTGGCTTGTCAGGTAATCCATCTGCTTGTTACATTGGATTTGAATTGTTCGTTAGACCAGTTCTACTGAGTATGATGGGATGTAAAAAGCCTTATTTACCTTATACTCAAGCGGTTTTACTGGAGGATTTTACGAAGGCCAATCCGTTCACAAGGTTCGTAAGAGCCATTCATGTTTTTGACGGAGCTGGAGCCAAAGTTATTCCCGCCGGCTTTAATAAATCCAATGCAGTAAGCTCAATAGCAAGAGGTAATGCCTTTATCGTTCTGCCGGGTGGCACGAGAGGGTACCAAGCAGGAGATGTTGTTGATGTCCTTTTACTGGGTGCGGAGGAAGGTGAAGAAAAGTGGCTGATCTGAACGTGCTGCAAGTCGTAGGCTACAAAAACAGTGGGAAAACGACGTTGATTTCATCTTGGATTGAAACTTTGGCCAAAAGAAATAAAAGTGTAGCGGTTATTAAACACCATAGTCATGACAGCCAGCTCAATCAGCCCGATTCTAACGTCGATAGTATGCGCTTTATGGCCTCAGGTGCAATCAGTTCATTGGTTTGCGGAAGCGATCTGATTCAACTTCATATGCGGCAATCTCATTCTAGCTTATCGCAAATGCTTCAGCTCGCAAGCATGGCTGCTCCAGACTTGATATTGATAGAGGGATTTAAAGAAGCGGACTATCCGAAGATTGTACTTATTCGCGAGGCAAAGGATTGGTTAACATTAGGGAAATTGTCTTGCATTGTTGGTGTAATTACACATGAAAATGTCATATTGGAAAATATAGAAACCATTCCTCGGCAGAGGGTTGATTTGACAGATATGCTACTAGAAAAATGGATGATTGGTGAGCGGAATGAAACGATATGAAGTGGTCAAGGAGCCTATACAAGCTCAACCTTATATTGACTTAGTGCTAGATGGAGGTATTGGAGCGGTTACGGTGTTTACCGGCCATGTGCGTGAATGGACACATGGCGTCCGAACACTCTATCTCTCGTATGAAGCCTATGTACCAATGGCAGAAAAGAAGTTAGCAGAGATTGGTCGGGAAATTGAGGAAAGATGGCCGTTAACGCGTACTGCAATTGCACATCGGATAGGTGAGCTACATATTTCAGATATTGCAGTTGTTATTGTTGTGGCATCTCCCCATCGGAAAGCTGCCTATGAAGCTAATGAGTATGCGATTGAACGAATCAAGCAAATTGTACCGATTTGGAAAAAGGAAATTTGGGAAGACGGAGAAGAATGGATTGGAAATCAAGCGAAAAAACCAAATGTAAGGGAGTGATCGTATGATAACTGTTCGGTATTTTGCTGGATTAAAAGAAATTACGGGTACAGAGCAAGATTATTTACCTATAACATCGATGACGGTGGGGGAATTGATCGAATGGGCTTCTAATACATATGATGGCTTTTCAAATGCTGCACATTCTATTCTTGTGGCAATTAACGAAGAGTATGTTCAACGAAATAAGGAAATCCAGTCAGGTGATATCGTTGCTTTTATCCCACCTGTAAGCGGCGGCTAATGAATACAGTAGGTATATTACTTACAGGTGGGCGATCTGTGCGCTTCGGATCACCAAAAGCCTTCGCTGTAAATGAGCAAGGTCATTACTTTTACGAACAAAGCTATCAAGCGCTTGCAGCAGTGTGTGATAGTGTAGTCATTGTTACATCGAAGGAGTTGTTTCCACGTTTCCCTGCAAGCCTGCACGTTATAACAGATTTAAGTGCGTTTCAAGGAATGGGTCCGCTTGCCGGAATATATTCTGGAATGCTTGAGCTGCAGGCCGATCGCTATGTGGTGCTGCCTTGTGATATGCCTTTCATCAATAAAGATGTACTTTCATATATCGTTGAGGCAGCGGTAGATACAATGATTTGTGCAGTGCAAATCAAGGAGCAAAAACATCCTTTAGTGAGCTGCTGGCATCGGGCCATGCTTGTTCCGCTGTATGGTGCGCTGGTACAAAATCAGTACAGTGTGTTGAAGCTCATCGATACGGTTAAAGCAACATGGTTAGATGGGGAAATGTTTGTAGATAACGCATGTCATATTTTTCGCAATATCAATAGACCAGATCAAATGAAAGTAGTGGAGTAGTCATGACAACATTAGTTCGCGATAGGCTGCATAGACCATTGCATGATCTACGATTATCAGTAACAGATCGTTGTAATTTTCGTTGTACATATTGTATGCCGAAAGAAATTTTTGGAGATGACTACAATTTTTTACCGAAAAACGAGCTTTTATCTTTTGATGAAATAACAAGATTAGCTACCTTATTTGTAAACTTAGGCGTCAAAAAGATTAGATTGACAGGCGGAGAACCGCTATTGCGTAAAAATCTGGATGTGCTGATAAAGCAATTGGCTGCTATTGATGGGGTAGAGGATATTGCTTTGACGACGAACGGGCTGCTTCTACATCGATATGGGCAGCAATTATTTGATGCTGGTCTAAAAAGGCTTAATATTAGCTTAGATGCGATAAATTCAAATATATTTGGTCATATGAACGGCAGAGGAATTGATTCAGCACTTATTTTAGAAAATATTGATTATGTTAAACGACTTGGTTTTGAAGTGAAAGTGAATATGGTTGTACAAAAAGGAGTAAACGATAGCGAAATTATTCCTATGATGGAGTATTTTAAAAGCCGTGACATCACCTTAAGATTTATTGAGTTTATGGATGTGGGGAATGACAACGGATGGAGCTTCAAGCAGGTTGTTACGAAGCAGGAAATACTAGAGCAGCTTAGTCATGCATACGAGCTTAATCCAATGGAATCAGCCTATTTTGGCGAAGTTGCCCAATACTATCGGTATAACAATAGCAGAGCTAGAATTGGTTTCATTACTTCAGTATCAGAATCATTTTGTTCGTCTTGCACGAGAATTAGATTATCGTCTGAAGGTAAGCTTTATACTTGCTTATTTGCTACAGAGGGATTTGATCTACGTGCAATGTTGCATAAGGGAGCTTCTAATGAAGAATTATGCGAAGTGTTGAAACTACTGTGGACGGCTCGTACAGATCGCTACTCAGATGAACGAACGGAATATACAGCAAATAATCGAAAAAAAATCGGCATGTCCTATATAGGCGGTTAGAAAATATATGAAAGGGTGGTAACTATGGCAGTAGGACCTTCATTGCGGCAATTACATGCACATCAAGCTATTCATGACGGCGGGCTTTCCGGAGCGATAAGTAAAACAGCGGATTTTATTAACGCTAGTAAAACAGGAGATACTGAGCAGATTAATATCGTATTGGATGATTTACTTGATTACTGGGAAACAAGAATTATTGGTCACGCAGACTCTGAAGAGGATGGATTTTATCAAGAGCTTGTAGAACATAATCCATCCTTGCAAGAAACAGTCACCAAATTAATTCGTGACCATGATTTGTTAAAGATTATTGTAGCGGATATTTATAAATTACGGGAAACTGAAGGGTTGAGTGGTGAAATTCTCCCTAAGTTGCAAGCACTCATCGTTGTTAATGGGATCCACAGCAGAGATGAAGAACGTTTGCTCTTTGGTAATTAGTTAGTGCACTACCTACCTAAGAAATGCTGTCGACTTAAGAAATGCTTTCGACCAAAGACTGGAAACTAATAGGTAAATCCCTGATTAGACTCCAGTCTCTTTTCTGCACATTAGAAAGTGTGAATTTTTGGTGGAACCGCAGCGTCCACATTTTAATTTTTGGGGGGGGAATGTTTTGGGATAACTTGTTACAGAGTTAGAGTAGCTCGAAGAGTGTTGCCGTACCGCCAAAAATGATGTTACAGAGTTAGAGTAGCTCGAAGAGTGCTATCAAATTATTATGTTTTCACCAATAGGTAAAATCTCTTTATCTATCCACATCTCAACCATTTCGTTGAAAAAATCAGGTTTTGCCATAGATATTCCATGTCCAATTCCAGGTAGGATGACACCTACGCAGTTTTCATTGCTTGCTACAATATCTTTTGCAGAATTTTTCATCACGGATTTTTCTCGTTCACCGACAGTGACCAATATTTTCCCGGTCGCTTTAGCAAAATCTTTAGGTATTTCAAATGACATGTTTTCCTCTAATATTCGAACTAGCCTATCTGAACTCATCTGGTAACTCTCTTCAAAATACCTTTCGAAATATTCTTCATTCACATACAATGTTTTTGCTTGTAGTTTGGCAAACAGCCTATTGCGCATTAATGGTGACGTCAATTTAATAGAAGGGCGAATCCACTTTTTGATAGATGTAATTGGTCTCACTAAAGCACTATTAATAATGGCAAAATCAATTAAATTGGGTTTCATACTGATGAGTTGAATCGCTACTTGAGCGCCCAAGGAGAAGCCAATGACAATTACTTTTTTACCAATTGCTTTTTCTTGGATTAAATCAATCAACTTTTCTGCGCTATTTTTAATTGAAAATTTTTCTGTATCATTGCTTCGACCTTGCTCAGGTAAATCTGGAACAACACAATGAAAATTGGTGAAGTATTGAATTTGCTTATCCCACATCCAACCACTCACCCCACCACCATGTAAAAACAACATGAGATCAGCGTTTTTATTACCATATTCTCGATAGTGTAATGTAATCTCGATTAATCCTCGCTTTCTAGCAATGATTTGCTCTAGCAAAAAATCAGCTAATCAGCTAGAGTAATGACCTGTAATTTTTCTAATATTTCCGTTAACTGCTTCAATTCTTCTAATGACAGCTTTCCATAAATGTCTCTATTGATTTCGTCTTTCAAGAAGGCGATATCGTTAAAGTATTGATTGGCTTTATCGGCGAGAATTAAGACGATTTCACGGCGATTGTTCGGATTAATAAACCTTTCAATATAATATTTATCCTCAAGTTTATTGAGCAGCTGACTTACTGCACTTGTTGAAACATTTAACTTATCTGCTAAATCTTTCGTTGAAGTCACACCTGATTTTATTAATTCTAGTATTAAAACTTGCTTTGTAGTCAGCTCATTATCTAGCTTACCTTCAAATTTTTTGGCTATTTGGATATTTATCTCGTTATGTAAAACGTTCATCCGATTAATATAATGATTTTTCATAACAAATATTACCTCGCTTAATTGTTAAGATAGCTTAATTATAAAGATGTCTTACTAAATGGTAAATAGTAAAT
>DXHF01000114.1 GCA_019113605.1 Candidatus Paenibacillus intestinavium | reverse complement strand
GCCGTCCAAATACTTCGCTACATGAATGGCACCTGTAGAGTATAAGTACGCTTTATTATTGTCAATACAAATAAAGCTGTCTAGATTATTAGGTAAATGAAATTGCTGAATGAGACGTTGACCGAGTTCTCCTTCAATTGCAGCATAGGACACTTTTGCCGTTCGATCTCTAGCGATGATCCATTGTGTTGCACCATTACAGAAAGAGCACTGACCATCATATAGGACAATCAATGATGGAGTAGGAGGTTGGACTTCTGTTTTCATTGTCTTTGTGTCGTCATTAGTCATATGTGGCAACTCCTCTCAAAGCTTTCATCTGATATATTCAAATTATGATGTATTTCTCTGTCCGATAAGGAGAAAAGTATATTGAATATGCAGTGATTATAGTAATCGTTTAATATTATGTAGTGTATGTGAAGTATATCACAAAGTTACAGATTAGCAAAGGAGATTGACGATTTGATTATTGGATTAATAATTGCGCTTCTAATATATAGTTTATTAGTATTTTATATTGGATGGAGTGGATATCGAGGTTTTGGTTTGAAAGGTAATCGTTGGTTCATTGCTTGCTATAGTATCGTACTTATTGTGCTGTCAATTTCATTTATTATTGGAAGATTGGGCAATGGTTCAGCTGTCTTTAGTATTATCGGTAATTATTGGTTAGCTACTTTTGGATTATTGTTACTTACATTACCTGTCGTTCATATTGTTATGCTCATTATGAGATTTACAAAGATTGACCGTAAAAAAACAAGAGTGACAGCGACAACGTTAGTATTAGTTATCGTATTGGGAACGTTGATATATGGCAGTTATCTTGCGTATACTCCTAAAGTGACCGAATATAATATTACAGTACAAAAATCTGGTGTTGAGGACTTGAAGATTGTAATGCTTTCCGATACTCACTTTGGTTATTTATCTGGGATTAAGCATGCGAAGCGATTAGTGGATGAAGTGAACCAACTGGATGCAGATCTTATTCTCATTCCAGGTGATATCATTGACGATGATCTAGATATTGTTGAAAAGAAAGGGATTTTCACGATATTGGCTGGATTGGAAAGCAAGTACGGTGTCTTCGGATCACTTGGGAATCATGATAAATACCGTGGTCAAATGGATAAGCTTATTGAATCGATAGAGACCGCTAATATAGAGCTATTATACGACGAAGTATTTCTGCTAAATGAAGAAATATTTATTGTGGGCAGAAAAGATAAAACAGAAAGTGATCGAATAGCTACTAAAGAGCTAGTTGCTGGATTGGATCTAAGTAAGCCAGTATTTTTATTAGATCATCAGCCATATGAATTTGCGGAGGCTGCTGCAGCTGGAATCGATTTACTTGTTGCAGGACATACCCATAAAGGGCAAATTGCTCCAGGAAATCTCATTACGAATCGATTGTTCGAAAATGACTATGGCTACTTGCAAAAGGGTACACTTCATACGATTGTTTCTTCAGGATATGGATTTTGGGGACCACCGATTCGCCTCGGAAGCCAGTCTGAAATTGTTGTTATTCATGTAGATTTCGAATAATTGAAAGCCGATAGAAGAGGGGATAATACAAACCCTTATTCTACCGGCTTTTCTACTGTTATGCTGATTTTTTAGTCATAACATAAATGACTACTATTAATATAAATCCAATGAATGCAAGGCCAGAAGCTAGCCAAGGTAATCCACTAAGTCCCATATTCGTAATGACGATGCCGCCAAGATACGCTCCTGAGGCATTTCCCATATTTAAGAAGGAATGATTTGAGGTGGCAACTAACATTGGTGCTTCACTAGCTAGCGTCATCGTACGTAATTGAATACCCGGAAAAATACTGAATGCTGCTGCACCCCATATGAATATTGTAATAATAGCCAAAACAGGATTTTGTAATGTAATAGAAAGTATAGCAAGTACGATACTAAGAATCGCATAATTTACGATAAGATAAGGTAGTGTTTTCCAATCAGAAAGTTT
Organism: Candidatus Paenibacillus intestinavium; assembly: GCA_019113605.1. Lineage (GTDB taxonomy): Bacteria > Bacillota > Bacilli > Paenibacillales > Paenibacillaceae > Pristimantibacillus > Pristimantibacillus intestinavium. Next base: position 1,244 of record DXHF01000114.1, on the reverse strand, counting down.
TCCACCAATCAGATTACCAATAGTGACAGATATACCGAATAATACTAAAATCCATGTTACACTATGTTCCTCAAAACCACTTATTTGCTGTAAAATCGGCGAAATATAGGTGAACATTGCGAACATACTTGCACAACCAAACATTCCAGTTACTAACATTAATAGTACTTGCGGCTTCATGACAGCTTTAATTTCTTGCTTTATACTCACATGACTGTTTTCAACAATCTTCGGAATATACTTCCATATCCCCAAAAAAGCAATAAAGCCAAGTATAGTTATTACTCCGAACGAAGCTCTCCACCCATATTGCTGTCCAATAAATGTTCCTAATGGAACACCAACAATATTAGCAATCGTCAAGCCTGCCAGAACCAATGCCACAGCACTACCTTTTCTATGAGCAGGAACAAGATGAGTAGCAATTACAGTACCAGCTCCCAAAAATGTACCGTGTGCTAGCGCAGTTATTATTCGTGCAGTGATAAGTAATGGATAAGTAGGTGCGATCATCGACAAAGCATTACCTAAAATGAAAATTAACATCAATAAAATCAACAATCTTTTCTTAGCGATCGAATGGGTAAGGATCGTTAATAGTGGTGCACCTAAGGCGACGCCTAACGCATAACTTGTAATAATTTGACCAGCTTGAGGGATTGTGACACTCAAATCATTAGCAACATTCGGTAGAAGTCCCATGACGAGAAATTCGGTCATACCGATGGCAAAGGCACCGATTGTTAACCACATTAATGAAATAGGCATTCTTTCTTTCTCTTTAACTTGTGTAATTGATGCTGCTGCAGTGTTACTCATAACTAGATTACTCCTATCCAATCTGTTTTCTATCTGTATGAAGCAGATCTTATCATAGAATGTTCTGCAATTTATTACAATGCAACATCTTGGTTTCCTTCCTATAAATGTGATATATCTTGCTTTTTAATGATGGAATTATTGTAAACATTATGTATAATAATAGATGTACGACGATGAATTAGAAAATCATTTATAGAGAGAATGCGAATAATTATGGATGAAAAATTATTGTATATTGGTAGGATAACAGCGAGGGAAAATTGGAGTTTCCCAAGCCATCAACATCCGAATTGGAGTGAAGTTATCTTCGTAGTGAAAGGTGAAGGGGTTGTTACCATTAGTGGAGAACGCTACGCTGTTGAAGAGGGCGATCTACTCGTATATAACCAAGGTATAATTCATGAGGAATATTCATCCACAAC
>DXHF01000113.1 GCA_019113605.1 Candidatus Paenibacillus intestinavium | reverse complement strand
GCACCGTTTCTACGCTGTCACCATAGGAACGAACATTAATGACAGGATTGAGCGGATTATTATTAATGTCCATAACAGGTGCAAGGTTAAAGTTAATGCCTAATGCCTTCAGCTCACGAGCCGTTATCTGACCTGCAGCATATGCATTTTCCGGTCTCCCAGATGAAGCAATCGCCATCGCACCAGCAACATTGGTCGCATCCTTCGGCATCCGCGTCACTCGACCACCTTCTTGGTCAATCGTAATAAAGCCAGCAATATCAGTATGTTTCGTGAACGCTTCTTGTAATTCCACTACAAGCTCACCTAGCTGGAATTTATTTTCAATATTATGTGAAAATAGAATGACATTCCCTACTTTATAGTGCTCAATTACTTCCTGCATCTCTTGTGACAATTCTGTCGATGGAAAGCCCGTAACAATCATTTGTCCAATTTTTTCACGTAAAGTCATCTGCTCGATTGTTTTCATCAGTTCTCACTCCATCCTCTATTTATATAAATGGTATTGCTGCTTCATTTGCGCGAATTGGTTGCTCTCTTCCACAAATTGCTCAAGCAGCTCCTGCACTTGAACATGCTCCCTGCGATAGATGTTATCCCCTCCGAGTAAATCAATAAATGGACGAGAGCCTTCCTTTACAGGCGGCAAAAATGAAAACTGCTCATACAAATCTCTAATCGTAAATAGCATCGTAACACCAACATCAAGTGGCTTAATTGCCTCGATATTTGTAATGTAAATTTGTACACCACCGCATATCTCACCTGAATGCTTAGATGCATTAGGCTTAAAATGTACAGGGCGGAAGCGAACACCTGCGAGACCTTTTGCATTCAGCTCATCTGCTAATTGCTGAGCATTAATATAAGGAGCACCGATCATCTCAAATGGAAACGTCGTACCACGGCCCTCCGAGCAATTCGTACCTTCAAATAAACATGTTCCTACATATAATAACGCCGTTTCGTAGCGCGGCATCCCTAAGGAAGGATGAACCCATATTAAGCCCGTTTGTGGGAAGGACATGCTACGTTCCCAGCCTTCCAGACGAACAATATGCAATGTAGCGTTCCAGCTCATTTGATCGTTTGCCATCGTCGCTACTTCACCTGCAGTTAAGCCATAGCGAACAGCTAGCTCATAATTTCCGACAAACGATTTGAAACCATCCTTCAACACATTACCTTCTACATTTGTACCATTCAGCGGATTAACACGATCGAGAACAACAAATGGTATACCTGCCTTCGCACAATCCTCTAGCGCATACAGCATCGTGTAGATAAATGTATAATAGCGTACGCCAACGTCCTGAATATCATAGACGACAATGTCTACTTCCTCTAGCATTTCAGCTGTTAAACGCTTGGAGTCTTTACGATATAAACTATACACAGGAACACCAGTAAAGGGATCGATATACGTATCTACTAAAGCACCTGCATCGAGATCACCTCTTACACCATGCTCTGGGGAAAACATAGCCGCGAGCTGAAAATTTTCATGTAAAATCGTAATTGTCGATTCGAAGTCCCTTGTAAGCCCTGTTGGTGCTGTAATTAATCCTACACGCTTACCTTCAAATAAATGACGATAATTCAAAATAGAATCTATTCCATTCAAAACCATAATTCGCTACCTCCTTAAACTTTTCATAGCTTCTCGATAATCATCTATGCAGATGAAAAGTACATCGAAAGCATTATCTAACTTTTCATAGCTTCTCGATAATCATCTATGCAGATGAAAAGGTATAAAATGAGGGAATATCTCTTATATGAATACAAGAAACACTCCCTCTAATAAATATAATTGTGCGAGCAGCTACCAAAGACTAGTCTGTCTGACCTTCATCGTTTCTGGAGCTACCATAAACGCTTCGGCATACGTTTTTCTCGCTTCACAGCCCCGTACAACTGCTAATGCTTTATAGTAATCCATATACTTAAATGATTTGCTATTCGTTACGAACCAGTGCTTGCTAAGCGCATCAATCCATAAATCATATGCTGCTTGATCAAAATCCACATAAACGTATGGGACGTAATCTACTGCATCCTCCCAGTTCTCGGAGTAATACAATCTTGCTGCGAAATGTGCAGCATACTCTCGTTCAAAGGTTGGCAAGCTTGCGAAAAATCGTGCATCATTGACGATATGATGTGTTAATGCATGATCTTTATGCATACTATTTTTCCAATGCGTAATAATAATGTTCGGCTTCACGCGACGTATAACATCACAGACCTCCATACGAATTTGCTGAGTATCAGGAACCTCTCCATCGCAATAATCAAATACTACCGCTTCTCCGCCAAGCATCGTCGCGAATTGCTCCGCTTCCTGAACCTTTTGCCCGCGATATTCCTTCATATCCTGTCCAGCTGGAACACCACGTTCACCAGCAGTTAAAGCTAACGTTACGATATGATCTCCTTTTAAGCTATGACTAGCAAGTACGCCGCCTGATGCAAGCTCGACATCACCAACATGTGCTCCAATTGCTAAAATTGTTAATTTTTCACTCATGTTCAAGCTCCTTCCGCAGTATAGAAAATTCCTTTTCTACAGTAAAACCTGCTTTTTGATAAATTCGAATGGCGGGATTATTGCTTCCCGTAAACAGTGAAATATAATGACAATCTGCATTCTGAAAAGCATTAACCATATGGAAAAATAGTATACTCCCTAGACCACATCCCTCATGCTCTGGATGAACGCCAATCCCACTGAAAAATGCTCGACCATTATCCTGACGAATAATAGGGCCTGCGAATCCAACACATTCGGTTCCTTGAACAGCTATTACGATCGGGATATCCTGCTTCGCATAATATATGACGTCTTTTTCCCATTGAGGGTTTTGCAATTCACTCAATAGAAGCTCCATGTTAGTGTGAAGAGATGAGTTGAATAATGTAAACTGATACCCTAACCCCATTGCCTTTTTTTCTTTTTCTACAATATCCTCCGGAATAGTAAAGCTACCAAGTGCTAAATACATTCCACATTGCGTAGCTCGATCAACATAACCTCGTGCTAATAAGCGATCATACAACGGATTATCCTTGCTTATACCAGGTGCATTGTTATGCTCGTGACTTGAATTACTAGGAATATTCCACTTGAGCTTCACTGGATTGAAAAACAAAACCTCACTTTGTTTCTTTCCAAGCGTGATAAATCTTTCCTCTAAGCATTCTAGTAAAGCTTCATAATGCTTCGCTTCAGCAACTTCGCTATCAACGATAACCATAGTAATATAGCCAGCAACATCACCAAGTGGAAGGTCATCTCCACTGCATCCTGCTGCAAAGCCAACTATATTACCACCAGCACAACCTACCCACATACAGCCTTCATCGTAATAGTTATGATTGATAAAGACTTCACGAAACGTAAGCTCGGTAAATCGCTTATAGTTGTATTTCGTTGCTTCTTTATTCCAAAGCTCTACTACGGCATAGCTATCTTCTTCAATAAAAGGTCTTATTTGCATTTTGCTAGCCTCCTGTCGTTGGACGATGATGCGGCAAAGAAATCTTCCCCATAACAACAGGTGCTGATGCTCCTGTTACTTGTGGAATATTATTTGCTAACCCTTCCATCGTGTAATAAGCAAGTAAAGCAAAAGCAATCGCTTCCTTAGCATCACTGTTTCCACCGATATCTTCCTGCGTTAGTACTTCCACCTGATGCGGTGCAAACAATTGTCTTAAATTAAGTAGTAACGTGCTATTATAGCTGCCACCGCCGCCAATAAGTAGTCGCTGAGCAATATGCTTCGGAGCAATATAGCGCTCATAGCTATCGGCGATACTCCATGCCGTCAAGTATGTAGCTGTCGCAATAACATCAGTCGCTTTCCAGTCATTCGCCTTCATCATTGCTATTATTTTCGCAACATATTGCTTGCCGAATCGTTCTCTACCTGTTGATTTCGGTAGCTCCTGCGTATAATACTCATCCTCTTTGAGCCAGCACAGCAGCTCATCAATAATCGTACCTTGAGCAGCAATTTCCCCACCTACATCCATTGTCATCGGTTCGAATAACTCAGATATAAGCCCATCAATAATCATATTTCCAGGACCTGTATCAAAGGCAAACACATCACTCGGTAAAGCTTTCGCTGGTAAAACCGTTATGTTTCCGATCCCGCCAATATTTTGCAGTAGCAATGTTTGCGCTTCATTCGTATACAATAAGTACTCCGTAAAAGGTACTAATGGTGCTCCTTGTCCTCCCATTGCCATATCTGCAACGCGGAAGTCGGTTACGGTAGAGATCGCTGTACGATTTGCAATAACAGCACCATCACCAATTTGTACAGTGCAGTGCAAGTTGTAGTCATCTACATAATGTGCCTCTGGTGCGTGATAGATCGTTTGACCGTGGGAGCCTATTGCAGCAATTTGCGAAGGTTGAAGCCCACTTTGCTTGATAATAGACAATGCGGCATCAGCATATAATTCCCCAAGCCACATATTCATCTTACCTACTTTATCAATAGTAGCGTTCTCTGGATTAAATAGTTCAAATATTTGATTTCTTACGTTTTCAGGAAATGGGGTGTTTTCAAAGGCAAGTAAACGAACGGCTATTGCTCGCTCTCCCACATGAGCGGTAGTAACTTCGATTACCGCTGCATCAATACCGTCTACCGATGTACCAGACATTAAGCCAACTACGTATTTCACATCTGCTTTTGATTGATTGTCCATTAGCCTTTCACCGCTCCAACCGTTACCCCTTCTAGGAAGTATTTTTGCAGGCTGAAGAATAGAATAAACATAGGAACTGCTGAAATCGTTGCACCTGCCATCATTGGCGCGAAGTATGTTGTATTAGCAAATCGGAAGTTTTTCAAGCCGACCTGTATCGTCTGCATATCCATCGTATTCGTTACTAGGAATGGCCAGAAGAAATCATTCCAAGCTGCCATAAACGTAAGAATTGCTAAAACTGCCATAACGGTTTTGGATAGTGGAAGGATGATGTAATAGAAAATCTTTGGTTGGGAACATCCTTCGATTTTAGCTGCCTCAAGAATTTCTTTCGGAATAGAGGACATAAACTGCTTAACTAAGAAAATATTGTATACCGTTACGATACTCGGCATAATTAATGCTTCATACGTATTTTGTAATTCGAAAACATTAACGATCAAAATATAAAGTGGTACTTGTGTTACTTGACCAGGAATCATCATAGATCCTAGTAAAACTGCGAACAGAACGTTTTTACCTTTAAATTTCATTTTCGCAAAGGCATAACCAGCCAATGTAGCGAACAATACGTTCGAAACCGTTATACAAGCTGCTACAATTAATGAATTTAACAACCAATCATAGGTATGAGCATTAAAATTAAAGAAGAATTTATAAGATTCAAACGAAATTTTGCTTGGGAAAATGGAGTAACTCATCGCACCAGCTTCTATTGGATCACCAAAGGATGAAATAACCATAAAATAAATTGGGAAAATGGTTGCAAGCGCAAACAGAACTAGGAACGTAATAATAAGACCATTACGTAGAAATAGCGTCCATCCACTTCTAAAGTTGTTATTAAATAAAGCCATCTATTTCACCCCTTCTTCTAGTATTCGATGTCTTTGCCTAAGTACTTAAATTGAATGAATGAAATAATTGCAATAATTGCTGCAAGCATTAGAGATTGTGCTGCTGCCTCACCAAATTCGAAATATGTGAACGCATTGTTAAATATTAACAATCCTACCATTGTCGTTGCATGATCTGGTCCACCGCCTGTCATTAGATAAGCGTTCTGGAACACTTGGAAAGAACCAATCATACCTGTAACTAGTAAGAAGAGCGTTGTTGGCTTAAGGAAAGGAATGACGATAAACCATAGTTTTTGCAAGAAGTTTGCACCGTCAATCTCAGCTGCTTCATAATAACTGTTGTCTATACCAAGTAGTGCAGCTAGGTAAATAATAATGGCTGTACCGTGACTAGATAACCACGACATTATTACAAGTGATAACATTGCTGTTGCGCTGGAACCAAGCCAGTTCTGATTCTCTAGACCAAAAAACATAACAATTTGATTGGCAATACCTGATTTCAAAGGATCAAAAATCCAAAGCCATACTACTGCAAGTGCTACACCTGATGCTACTGCTGGCAAATAATAAATCGCTTTAAATATAGTTTGTGTTCTTTTCTTGAATGGAAGAATTAATACCGCTATTGCAAATGACAAAAAGATATTGAATGGAACGGTTAATAATGTGTAAATCCCTGTGTTTTTAAGTGCCTTCCAAAAAAGCCCATCAGTTAAAGACTCTTTGAAATTCTCAACTCCTACATAAGTGGACCCGAGTGGTTTGTAATCCTGCAAACTAATAATAAAAGCGTTGATGACTGGATATGCGGTAAACAAAGCAAATGCAATAAGTGCTACTGCGATAAAAGCATATCCCCATCCTGAATCACTTTCGACTTTCAATCTCTTTCTTCTTGGTAATGTTTGATTCATTAGGTCGCACCTCTTTTCTTAGATCAAGCGCACTTCTTCATATTTATAATAAGAGCTGTACATGCTTTGACGTACAGCTCTTATTACTAGCATCCTAAGCTAGGATAGATTAGTCTACAACTACTCCATCTTCACCGAAGGATTTGATTGCAGCAGCTTTCACTGCATCATACATTTGTTGTGGTGTAATCTCGTTAGCTAGCAGTCCTTGTAATTTCGGAATGATAACCTCAGTTTCAATTTTGATAGCTTCAGCAGCAAGCTCAGTAGGTATATCTGTACGAGCAGCAACTGCTTTAGACATCATAATGCTGTCTGCTTTAACGTTATCTTCGCTACGCGGATA
>DXHF01000112.1 GCA_019113605.1 Candidatus Paenibacillus intestinavium | reverse complement strand
GGTGAATGTCTCGGTATTATTGGAGAAAGTGGCAGCGGAAAATCAACACTAGGACGTTTAATATTAGGTATTGAAAGGCCCGACAGCGGTGCTATTTTATTCGAGGGCAAAAGTATTGAAGATCGTAAAGTACGTTCAGGCAACATTAGCGCAGTATTTCAAGATTATAAATCGTCTATTAACCCCTTTTTCACAGTAAAAGAAGCTATTATGGAGCCTTTAAAAAAGCAGGAGAAAAGTGACGATAAGATTGATACTTTGTTAATTCAAGTAGGGTTAAATCCCTCCTACAAAAATAAATATCCCCACGAGCTATCTGGTGGAGAGGTTCAGAGAGTATGTATAGCTAGAGCAATCTCAACAGAGCCCCGATGCATTTTATTAGATGAAGCGATCAGTTCGTTAGACGTTTCTGTTCAAACTCAAGTACTTGATTTACTGAAAGAGTTAAAAAAGATATATAAGATGAGTTACATATTTATTACACATGATATACAGGCTGCTGCTTATATATGCGATAGAGTCATTATTTTTAGAAATGGTCAAATTGAAGAGATCGTAGAAATCGAAAACTTAAAGGATGTCAAATCGGTCTATGCAAGAAGATTATTGCACATGCTTATCACGTTTTAATGTAGATGATTAGGAGGAAGAGGCATTGTGAGTGGAGCTTTATCTTGGCCTTTTTTACGATTATATATGCTGGCTCTTCTTTATTTTAGCGGAAATTCGATACTAAATGTAATTATTCCTTTGCGTGGAGAATCATTAGGAGCTAGCAACACAACAATTGGGTTAATTATGGGGGCATATTTGTTCACAACGATGTTCTTTCGACCATGGGCAGGTCAAATTATTCAGAAACATGGGCCGATAAAAGTGCTGCGAATAATTCTTATCGTCAATGGGTTCGCATTAATTCTATATACGATTACGGGATTAGAAGGTTATTTGATTGCCCGTATTTTACAAGGGGTATCGACAGCCTTTTTCTCAATGGCATTACAGATCGGCATCATTGACTCACTACCTGAAAAAGATCGTTCCCAAGGGATTTCTCTGTATTCTTTATTTTCGTATATGCCGGGTATTCTCGGTCCTGTGCTAGCTTTAGGGATTTGGCAAAACGGGAATATGAATTATTTTACAGTGGTTATGATAACCATTGCTATTTTTACAGGGATGTTCGGCTATGGGGCAAAAATGAATCAAGAAAACGATCAACATGTAGCAACTCAAACAAAGCAGACAGCAAATGCAATTACATTATTCGGCCAATTAGTCAAAAATCCTTACTTATTTAAGTGTAGCTTATTGATGCTAGTTGCTTCCATTGTATTTGGTGCGGTTACAACCTTTATCCCTCTTTACACGGCACAATTAGAAAACGGTCATGCGGGCATTTACTTAATGCTACAGGCGGGTACTGTTGTTTTTGCACGCTTTGTTTTAAGGAGAAAAATTCCGTCAGATGGAAAGTGGCATTCATTTTTTATGATGGGGACGATGTTTATTTTAGCAGCATCAGCGTTTTGTGTAAGCTTTTCAATAACGGGTGGAGTTGTTTTTTTCTATACGGGAGCAATATTAATGGGTACAGCTCAGGCACTAATTTATCCAACGCTAACAACCTATTTAACATTTGTTTTGTCACATACAAATCGTAATGTGTTGATCGGTTTATTTATTGCTATGGCTGATTTAGGCGTTTCGCTTGGCGGAGTCATTATGGGACCGATAGCTGATATTACCTCATACTCTATGATGTATATGATTTGCGCCATCTTAAGCGCATCGATGATTATTATTGCTTTTAATAAAGAGAAAATGCCAGTTAGGCAAATCGAGTAGACATTCTACTTATAAGATATAGTTGACGATAGGGCAGATACAGAGTAATATTTAATCGTAATAGTTACGATTACGATTAAATATGGATAATGCGAGGGACAATAATGGAATATTATGATTGCTTAATAGTTGGAGGCGGTGCAGCCGGAATTGGGATGGGCTGTGTTCTTAAAGATTTGAATGTAGAAAAATTTTGTGTATTAGACAGAGGTGATATCGGAGCTTCATTTCTTATGTGGCCTGATGGAACGAGAATGATAACACCTTCATTTACAAGTAATGCATATGGAATGCTTGATCTAAATGCTATTGCCTTACAAACATCTCCTGCATATTCGTTAGGAACTGAGCATCCAACGGGTGAGGACTATGCAGATTATTTGCAAGCTGTTGCTGAATATAAGGAATTACCTGTACAAACAGGTGTTGATGTGATAAAAGTAATTCCGCTTGAAGAAGGTGGATTTGAGCTTGAAACTTCCATTGGCACACTTCGCAGTAAATATGTGATATGGGCCGCTGGAGAGTTTCAATATCCTAATTTAGACAACTTTCCAGGTTCAGAATACGGCATACATAATAGTCTGATAAGTGATTGGGCGGACATCTCGGGAGAAGAGATTGTTATTATCGGCGGCTATGAAAGTGGAGCAGATGCAGCGATTCATTTATGCAAATTAGGGAAAAAAGTTACAATAATTGATCGTAATGATCGTTGGACAGAAAAAGGCAGTAGTGATCCAAGCATGGAACTCTCACCATTTACGAAGGATCGATTATTCGATATACCAGATGGTCAAATCAAATTACTTCCTGGATATGAAGTTCATTGGATTGAAACGAATAATGATGGAAGTTTTGTTATTAGTTGTGAAGACCGTGATGGCAACGCTCATAATATACAAACCAATCATCGACCTGTCATTGCGACTGGATTTAAAGGGAGTATTGGATTGGTGAAGCCATTGTTTGAGGAGGCAGCTCAAGGACATGCATTACTTAATGAATATGATGAATCAACGATTACACCGGGATTATTTCTTTCTGGGCCTAGTGTTACGCATGGTCAATTAATGTTTTGCTTCATCTATAAGTTTAGACAAAGATTTGGCGTCATCGCGCAACAATTAGCCCAGAGATTAGCATTAGATGAAAGCATTCTCGAACAATATAGAAAGTATGGAATGATGCTGAGCGATCTCTCTTGTTGTGGTGAGGATTGTAAATGTTAATGGTAGAGCAACAGATGGCTTGCAGTGTACTTATAGGTTTTGAATCTTGTGGTAAATCGGCCCTATTCCGGGGCTTAACAGGTAAGGATACAGGAGAAGAATCTAATTTTCGTGGTTCAACATTAATTGCAAGAAAAGGTCTTATCGATCAACATAACCAAATTATTGATCTACCAGGTATTAAAGGTCAAGATGATAGTATAACTACAAGAGAAGCATTGCTAGCAATTAACGAGGCCGATACTATTATTCTAGTCGTAAGATCTACCCATACAGCTATCGAGCTGCCATTACTGTTAGATGAGGTCAAGCCCAAAAATAAACATATTATAGTAGTATTAACCTTTTTTGATAAGATAACGAAAAACCGTCATCAACTACATCAATATTATGAGGACTGGCTAGGAGTTCCCGTAGTAAGTGTAGATGCACGTGAAATTAATCAAGTAGAAAGAACTCAGCTGCTTGATGCGATACGAGAGGCTGCCCCGATTCGTGCGAAAGCAGCATTCATGGTTGCTCCTAATTTTCCAATTATAGAACCGCAAAAAACTATATTTGAACATCTGCGCTGGGGGAAAATAATTGCGCTAATCGTTACTCTATTATTGTTTTCAATGCCTGTATACATCGCTTATCTCTTCTCTTCTTGGCTACAACCAACGGTAGATTCGTTGATTATAGACAAAATTAAACTATTATTAGATCCATTACGACCATGGATACAATTATTTACCGTTGGAGATTACGGAATAATTACACTTGGAATATATTCATTTCTTTGGGCATTTCCTGTTGTATTTCTGTTAGGGCTGAGTATAGCGTTAGCTGAAGAAAGTGGTGTTAAAGATCGAATTACTGATTCATTGGATGGTTGGATGAGAAAGATTGGATTGAATGGTCGGGATCTTATTCCATATCTATCCGGCTTTGGCTGCAATGTAGTTGCAGTATTTCAAACTCGAGCATGCAGCTCTTGCACACGAAAATCCTGTATATCTTTAATTACATTTGGATCGGCTTGCAGCTATCAAATCGGAGCTTCGTTATCAATTTTTTCTTCTGCGGGTCATCCTTGGTTATTCATTCCTTATCTCTTATTGTTGATGATAGTAGGGGCATGGCACACGCGTATTTGGAATCGCAAATCAACTATGGAGCTGCCAATCACTTACGAAACAAAAACATTTTTACAAGTTCCACGTTACGAGGCTGTATTATGGAGAGTAAAGTCTGTTGTAAAGCAATTTTTATTGCAGGCAATGCCTATATTTCTTGTTATCTGTGTAGCAGCTTCGTTGCTGCAACTAGTAGGTGTTATGGAATGGTTATCTCAAGTAGCAACACCTGTACTACAATTATTTCAAATTCCAGCTGGAGCAGCAAGTAGCATTATTTTCTCGATTTTAAGAAAAGATGGTCTCTTAATTCTAAATCAAACTGAAGGAGAATTTCTTCAAAGCTTATCACCAGGTCAAATATTTACGATCGTATATCTAGCTTCAACATTAACGGCTTGTCTGGTTACATTATGGACCGTTCGCAAAGAACTTGGTTGGCAATTCTCATTATCTTTAACGGGAAAACAAGTGATTACTTCTTTAATATCAACAGGACTTATTACGCTATTTATTAATTTGTAATGAGTCTTATTTATAAATGTTAATTATATATCGTCACTTTCCGAATCAGTAATCATGTCGAGTAACCATTGCAACTTGTTTCTACAGATTCGGACTGCGTATCGACTTGACGTTCCGAAATGATCATCCCGAAACGGGCTAGATTGACGAGCAGCCTCAGAAGATAATTCCTATTCAATGTAACTTCTCGTACGAAGGCAGCGGCTTTTCTAATCAGATTCTGGCTCAGTCGATTACTGTATTCAGAATCAAAACAGCAGTGGTATAATATCTAGACTAACTATCACTATAAAATAAGGAGATTAAGCATATGGGCATTCAAGGTATTAAGCAAGGAATGGTAATGCAGCGAGGTACGGATCAAACCTGTGCCGTTTATTTTACATCTAAGGAACCGCTTCAATCTATTACATGCAGCGATGGTATTACCCCTTCATGGGAAAGGATTGATGATCAATATCTGTTAACAAACATTCCTTGCGGTGGACCCTATACCGTTACGATTAATAATGATGTATTTACAAATATCTACGTAGGTGATGTTTGGATTTTGGCGGGGCAATCCAATATGGAGGGCGTAGGCAGATTAACCGCTGATCTATACCAAAATAATAATAATGCAATCAGAGCTCACTTTATGACCGATATATGGGGCATTGCAAAGCATCCCTTACATGAGCTTTCTGCAGCCAAACATAAAGTGCATACTGAGGTGCTTCGCGCAGTTGCACCGCATCCGATAATTGGGGCAGGACCAGGCCTTACTTTTGCTAAGCGTTTGTTCGAGCTAAGTGGGGTTCCGCAAGGATTGATTAGCTGCGCCCATGGCGGCACAACATTGGAGCAGTGGTCACCGGATAAGAAGGAGCTTGGGGGAGACGAAAGCCTTTATGCTGCAATGTTCGAACGATTTAAGGAGAATGGCGCTAACGTTGCAGGCATGTTCTGGTATCAAGGCTGCTCTGAGGCGAGTGAGGAAGCTATAACCTTATTTAATAAAAATATGATAAAGTTAATTTCATCGATCAGAGATGATTTCCGTAAGGAAATTCCTATCGTTCAGGTACAAATTTCTCGATTTGCATATACCGAGGAAAACACAGAACCTGCCCAAGAGCAATGGAGCCGGATTCGAGAAAATCAAAGATTGCTGCAGCGACATATTCATCGACTAGATACCGTACATACTATGCATTACCGATTAGATGATCTCATTCATTTGGACGGTAAATCACAGGATCATCTTGGCATTACAGCCGCAGAGAGTATGTACGCTATGCTTCATGAAGATAAGAAAGGCTGTTTGCCGGGTATTCAGCTTGGACGTATCGAGTGTAAGCAGGATGAATATCTGGAGTATCAATCCCAAATTATTGTTCACTTTGAGAATGTGCAAGGTGAGCTAACAAGTAGCGGCAGAATTATGGGCTTTGACCAAGCAGCTGATACTAGTAAACCTATATTTACTAGTATCTATGATGCATATGCTGAAGGATCAACCATCGTTCTTCGCGTCGAGCTTCCGCATCAAGAGCTATTGCAGCATTGGCTATGGTATGGATACGGGTTAAATCCGGCATGCAATGTAACAGATTCTAACGGTCGGTCAATTCCCGCTTTCGGTCCAGTTAGAATTGGGAATGTAGATTAATGTGAAATTATGATGGAAATACTACAACATGCTTGAAGGGAAAACTTCCAGTCCAATTAATATGAGCTCTGATGTTGCAGTATAATAACTGCGACATCAGAGCTTGTTTTTTTAAGTACTCGCTGTCAAGTAAGTATCCAATTGAATCGGTAATAGGATCAAGCTCAACATGAACGATTCTACTTTCAGTCAATAAACAAACCACAAAGTAGCGGTATTTTTACGCAATATCGATATACAAACAGTATAGGAATATTGATACGATTCTAATATCAACTATATTGGAGGTTTAGCAATGCTAAAAGTGGCTATTATTGGTTCAGGTGCTATTTCCAGCGCCCATATTGAAGCGTACTTGCAATTTCCTACCCGTTGTAAGATTGTAGCGATTGTCGACATTTATGAGAACAAAGCTTTAGCACAAATTCAAAAGTTTGGGCTCGAAGCAAGTGCATATACCGATTATAAAGAGATTTTGGCTGAAGATATTGATGTAGTATCCATTTGCACGCCTCCCTATACACATGCTTTTTTGACTGTTGAATTTCTTGAAGCTAACAAACATGTGCTAGTCGAGAAACCGATGGCTTCCTCATTGGCGGAATGTGATCAGATGAATGAGGCTGCTCAAAAAACGGGTAAACTGTTATCTGTTGTTGCACAAAATAGATTCAGAACGCCGATGATGAAATTAAAGTCGGTCATTGATAGTAATCTAATGGGGGAAATCGTACATGTACAAGTTGACTCCTTCTGGTGGAGAGGTCACTGCTACTACGATTTGTGGTGGAGAGGCACCTGGGAAAAAGAAGGGGGAGGGCCAACGTTAAATCATGCTGTACATCATATTGATGCCATGCTCTGGATGGTAGGCTGTCCGAGTCAAGTACAAGCCATTATGAGCAATGTATCGCATGATAATGCCGAGGTAGAAGATTTGTCGATGGCTATGCTTCGTTTCGACGGAGGCGCTCTTGGTCAAATTACAAGCTCAGTCGTTCATCACGGTGAAGAGCAGCAGTTAATTATGCAAGGAAAAAACGCCCGAATATCTGTTCCATGGAAGGTGAAAGCATCTATCTCAGGCTCGAATGGATTCCCCAAACCGAATGAGGAGCTTGAGAACGAGCTTCATGAGCTGTATGAGAGTTTACCAGAGGTCGCTTATGAAGGGCATGCTGGACAAATTGATAATATGCTTTCAGCTATTGAAGGAGCATCAGAAGTGCTTATTGATGGAATAAGTGGTCGCCAAACGTTAGAACTGATTACTGCAATCTATAAATCATCCAGCACAGGTGAGCTTGTGCAATTGCCGCTTCAGCCTGATGATCCCTTCTATACTAGGGAAGGCATTCAAGCAAATGCAACTCATTTCTTTGAGAAAAACACATCAATCGAAAACTTTCAAGCGGCATCAATTACTACAGGCAGTGATTATCAATGACAGCTTATGCTTTCGGTGCTACTTTTTATTTGCGAGGTAGTAGCTCTAGACATTAACATAAAAAGTTTTAGGAGATGATGAATATGCAAAAAAAAAGCGGTATGCATTATGCACCAGTCGGTAAGAGCAATAAGGTATGTGAACCAGGGCAATTTATTTTTGCTGCAGCGGCTTTAGATCATGGTCATATTTATGGGATGTGTAATGGGCTACTTGAAGCCGGCGGCCAATTGAAGTGGGTGTACGATCCTGATCAAGCAAAAGTAAATAAATTCACAGAAAAATACCCAGATATTCGTGTGGCGAGTTCGTTAGAAGAGATTCTGTTGGATCAAGAGGTTATGCTCGTTGCAGGAGCGGCTATTACATCCGAACGTTGTGCGCTTGGACTACAAGTTATGGCAGCAGGCAAAGATTATTTTACAGATAAAGCCCCGTTTACTACTTTGGAACA
>DXHF01000111.1 GCA_019113605.1 Candidatus Paenibacillus intestinavium | reverse complement strand
GATTATTGCGGGTGTGGTTGCTGGCGCGTTTTATCGAAAAGGGAAAGCGCTTAAACCGCTGACGGTGTTTGGCATCGGGGCACTTGCGGAAGCGATGCAAATGTCTATGATTCTGTTGATTTCCCGACCATTTGAGCGAGCGCTGTCATTGGTTGAGGTCATTGGGTTACCGATGGTTTTAGCAAATGGTGTCGGGGCGGCCTTATTTATTTTGATTGTTCACAATGTCATTGGTGAACAGGAGAAAGTGACTGCATTGCAGGCACAAAAAACGTTGCGCATCGCGAACCAGACGCTCGGTTATTTGCGAAAAGGCATGAACGCAGATACAGCGCAAACTGTTTGTGATATCCTGTTTTGCGAATTAAAGCCCAGTGCTGTCGCCATGACCAATCAAACGAATATTCTTGCGCATGTGGGGATTGCCAGTGATCATCATAAGGTAGGAAGCCTCATTCGGACGGATGAAACAAGGGATGTCATTCAACATGGGGAGTTGATTGTCGTCAATGATGGTACCATCCACTGCGATTATCCGGGCTGTCGATTAGGAGCAGCAGTCATTGCACCCCTTATTCGACGCGGCGAAACGATTGGCACACTTAAACTGTATTATCCTTCTGAAAAAGTCATTACAGATGTAAGTATTGAATTAATCGCTGGGCTAAGCTCGCTATTGAGTAACCAGCTAGAAATTGCTGAAACGGATCGCGCCTATCAGTTGGCCAAAGAGGCGGAAATCAAAGCGTTACAGGCTCAAATTAGTCCTCATTTTTTATTTAATTCCATGAATATTATTGTGTCGCTGATTCGCACAAATCCTGACCAGGCACGGAAACTGCTGACGTCGTTATCTTACTTTTTGCGGCAAAACGTTACAGGGGCAACGGCGTCTCAAATAACTCTTGAGCAAGAGCTATCGCATGTCAAAGCGTATTTGGAAATTATCGAAGCACGATTTATAGATCGATTGACCATTGTGTATGATATCGATGATTATTTATTACGTGAACAAATTCCGCCATTCACCCTGCAGCCCATCGTTGAAAATGCGATTCACCATGGTATTAATGATATGGAGAAAAATAGTGTGGTCCAAATGCTGGTGCGTGATCTTGGTACAGAAATTGAAATTAAGGTGGAAGACAACGGTAAAGGGATAGCACCTGAGCGACTAGCTGTTTTGGGCACAATGCAGTTGGATTCTGAAACGGGAACTGGCGTAGGCTTATTCAATATTAATCGTCGCTTACGAATGACGTTTGGCGAACAAGCTGCTTTATCAATCACAAGCAAAGAGAATGAAGGAACAGTTATTTCATTTCAAATTCCTAAATTGGGGGTAGGTGTCTAATGGGGGCGATCCGTACTTTGATCGTAGACGATGAACGCTATGCGCGTGAAGAGTTAACATATTTACTAAGCAAGTTTCCGAGCATTCAAGTAATTGGGGAGGCCGAAAGTGGGGAGGCTGCTATTTTAAAAGCATTACAGCTTCAGCCAGATATTGTTTTTCTAGACGTCGAGATGCCGAAGATGAATGGCATTGAAGTAGCTAAAACTTTGGTGGAATTAAAAAAAGTACCACTCATCATTTTTGCAACTGCTTATCCACAATTCGCGGCGGAAGCTTTCCGCATCAATGCCATTGATTATTTATTGAAGCCATATGATGAGGAGCAGCTAAAGCAAACGATACAGCGAATTGAAAAGATATTATCTCCAGCACCAACAGCTGATAGTACGGAGAAGCCTGGTAAGTTGGCAGTAGAAACAGGCGGTGATATCGATTATATTTTGCCGCAGGATATTTTGTATATTTATCGAGATGAAAAAGTAACCAAAATCATTACACAAACAGCCAACTATGAAGTGCGAACAACGTTGAAGGAACTGGAAAGTCGCTTAGTGCCGTTTTCATTTTTTCGTATTCATAAAGGTTACCTCGTTAACTTGAAATACGTCAGTCGGTTAACACCATGGTTTAACGGTGCTTATCAGCTTGAATTGGAAGGTTTAGATGAAAAGCTGTCAGTCAGTAGAAATTACGTCAAAGATTTACGCCAGCGATTGGAATTGTGACGACCTGTTAGCCCCGTCTATTTGCATGTTAAGCTCTTAAACTTGCATGTTGTGCCGAAAAGCGTCTATTTTAGAACATTTCCCATAAACTAAATATATGGAATGGTAAGAGAGATAGACAAATAGGGGAATAGGGGTGTTCACATGATTACATTTTTTAGCGCAATTGTACTATTAGTTGTTGGATATTTTACGTATGGGAAATTCATTGAAAAGATTTTTGATCCTACGGATGCACGGAAAACGCCTGCTTACGCGAATGCAGATGGTGTCGACTATGTGCCGATGGGTAAACAAAAGAACGCACTCATTCAGCTCCTCAATATAGCTGGAACAGGTCCAATCTTCGGTCCTATCATGGGGGCGCTATTCGGTCCAGTCGCTTTCATATGGATTGTGTTCGGAGCTATTTTTGCAGGAGCGGTACATGACTATTTAACAGGTATGATTTCGATTCGTAACAAAGGTGCACATATTCCAGAGCTTGCTGGAAAATTCTTGGGTAATGTTTCCAAGCATATTGTAAACGTTTTCGCGCTTTTGCTTCTACTATTAGTCGGAACTGTATTTGTCACAACACCGGCTTCTTTATTGGCGATATTAATGAATGGTAAGGTAGCATTGTGGATTTTGATTACAGTCATTTTTGCTTATTATTTCTTATCTACAATTCTTCCGATTGATAAAATTATTGGTAGGCTGTATCCATACTTCGGAGCTGTGTTATTGATTGGTACGATTGGGGTTGGGGGAGCTTTAGTGTTCTCGGATTACACGATTCCAGAATTGACGTTAGCGAACTTACACCCAGATAATGTTCCAATTTTCCCAATTCTATTCTTTACGATTACATGTGGTGCGCTATCTGGTTTCCACGCGACCCAATCACCAATTATCTCTAGAACAACACAAAAAGAATCACAAGGTCGTTATGTATTCTACGGCATGATGATTACAGAAGCAGTCATTGCAATGATTTGGGCTGCTGCGGCAATGAGTTTGTTGGACGGACAAACATTGAGCGAGTTCATCAAAACAGGTACACCTTCTTCGGTTGTCAATGAAGTATCGATGACATTATTAGGGGCAGTTGGAGGAACAATCGCGGTATTAGGTGCTGTCGTATTGCCAATTACATCAGGTGATACAGCTTTCCGTGCTGCACGTTCAATTATTGCGGATTACTTGAAAATTGATCAGAAAAAAGCGGCAAAACGTTTGATGATTGCTGTGCCATTGTTTGCGATATCTGCTTTGTTGACACAAATTGACTTTAATTTACTATGGAGGTACTTCTCTTGGGCGAACCAAGCAACGGCGGCAATTGCCTTATGGATTGCGACGATGTATCTATTCATCAAAGGGAAGAACTACATTGTGTCGCTCGTCCCGGCGCTGTTCATCACTTACATGGTCTTTGTCTATATCTTAAATGCGA
>DXHF01000110.1 GCA_019113605.1 Candidatus Paenibacillus intestinavium | reverse complement strand
GAATGCTACTTGAGAAAGGCGGAAGCGCAAGTGTACATGATTACGTACACGCGAACCGTACTTTCCAAGTTCATTCCAGATGCGACGTCGAGTGCGCAACGAAGCCAATGAAATATTAC
The DNA here is from genome assembly GCA_019113605.1 of Candidatus Paenibacillus intestinavium. Lineage (GTDB taxonomy): Bacteria > Bacillota > Bacilli > Paenibacillales > Paenibacillaceae > Pristimantibacillus > Pristimantibacillus intestinavium. Next base: position 9,576 of record DXHF01000110.1, on the reverse strand, counting down.
CCAGCAACGTGTACGGCACGAGTACACAAGCGAACCTCAGCACGAAGCTTAAGCAAGAAGCATAATCACGATGTTTAATCACGAAGCTTAAAATAGAGGTTAAAAAGCGGGCTTTCAGAACCGAGCAGGTGGAATGCTACTTGAGAAAGGCGGAAGCGCAAGTGTACATGATTACGTACACGCGAACCGTACTTTCCAAGTTCATTCCAGATGCGACGCCGAATACGCTACAACGCACCACATCGTTATCAAAGCCCGCTTTTTAACCTACCTCTCGATACGTTTTCTTGTCAATTTAGCACTGCTGTACTATAATAAGCAAAGATGTTTACGGCATGTAATGCAGAGCAGGAAGTTCTGCTTGTGAAGGGGGACTAGTGTTGAGTTTACGATATTTGACAGCTGGGGAAACCCATGGGCCTCAATTAACTACAATTATTGAAGGACTACCTAGTAATTTGAGCCTTGATTTCGAGGAATTAAATTTCCAATTACAACGTCGTCAAAAAGGTCATGGACGCGGCCGCCGGATGCAAATCGAACAAGATACAGCTAACATTGTTGGTGGAGTACGTCATGGCAAAACTACTGGTGCTCCTATCGCGATTGTTGTAGCGAATAATGACTGGACACATTGGACTAAAGTGATGAATGTTGAGCCGATTGAAGGTAACGATGAAACAAAACGTCGTGTTCATCGTCCACGTCCTGGACATGCTGATCTGAACGGTGGTTTGAAATATAATCAACATGATCTTCGTAATATTCTTGAACGCTCCAGTGCTCGTGAGACAGCAGCCCGTGTTGCTGTTGGTGCGGTTGCACGTCAATTTCTTGCCCAATTCGGTATTAAAGTAGCTGGACAAGTCATACGTATCGGTGAAATTGAAGCCCCACCTAATCAACTGCCGGTAGATGAACTGATTGCACTTACAGAAGAATCTTCCGTTCGTGTTGTAGACAAAGCTACTGAAGAAAAAATGACAGCTTACATAGATCAAATTAAGCAAGAAGGCGATTCGATCGGTGGAATTGTAGAGTGTATTATTGAAGGCGTTCCTATTGGTCTAGGAAGTCATGTTCAATATGATCGCAAGCTAGATGCTAGAATTGCACAAGCTGTCGTTTCTATTAACGCATTTAAAGGTGTAGAGATCGGAATTGGTTTTGAAGCTGCGAAACTGCGTGGCTCACAAGTGCATGATGAAATATTGTATTCTGCTGAAAAGGGCTATCATCGCGCAACGAACCGTCTAGGTGGATTTGAAGGCGGGATGACCAATGGCGAGCAAATTGTTGTGAGAGGTGTAATGAAGCCGATTCCAACATTGTACAAGCCACTGCGTAGCGTTGATATTGATACTAAAGAACAATTTACTGCACAGGTTGAACGTTCTGATAGCTGTGCTGTTCCTGCAGCAAGTGTAGTAATGGAACATGTTGTTACATGGGAAGTCGCTCGTGCTTTTCTTGAAAAATTCGGTGGTGACTCTATCGAAGAGATTCATGCCAACTATAATAGTTATAAAGAACAATTGGAGAGATATTAATATGCATAAACTAATGGTTGAACTAGGTGATCGCTCGTATCCAATCTATATTGGAGCAGGCTTGCTCGACACGGTTGCTACTTATTTCTCGAATCATGATATTAGTAAAAAATCACCACTTATGATCGTTACAGACGAAAATGTTGCTACACATTATCTTGATACATTAGTGCAATCATTAAGAGTAGATGGTTACACAGTTGTTACTGCAGTCGTTGCTGTAGGGGAACAGTCTAAGTCGCTTGCCAATCTAGAGTTACTAGTCGGAATCGCTTTGGAGGGTGGACTTGATCGTAAGTCGGCAATCGTTGCGCTTGGTGGCGGTGTTGTAGGAGATCTAGCTGGTTATGTAGCGGCATCGTATATGCGCGGCGTGAAGTTCGTCCAAATACCAACCACGATACTTGCTCATGATAGTAGTGTTGGTGGTAAAGTAGCTGTTAATCATCCGCTAGCAAAAAATATTATTGGCGCTTTTCATCAGCCAGAATTCGTATTGTATGATTTGAATACGCTACAAAGCTTACCTGATCGTGATGTGAAATCAGGATTAGCGGAAGTTGTGAAGCATGGCTTGATCTGGGATGCCCAGTTCGTAGACTGGTGTATCGCACATGCTGATAAATTGGTAGCGAAGGATGCTGAAAGTCTCGGTTATGCACTATATAAAGGCTGTAGTGTAAAGGCTCAGGTCGTATCGCAAGATGAACGAGAAAATAGCTTACGTGCTATTCTTAATCTCGGACATACGATCGGCCATGCACTTGAAGCTGTAGCAGGCTACGGTGAGTTAATGCATGGTGAAGCAATAAGTATTGGGATGATCGGCTCAGCAAAGCTTGGCGTTCGTTATGGCGCGTCAGAGGAACTTCTACGCATTACGACTTTAGCGCTTGAAAGCTGTGGTTTGCCAACATCTATTAGCAGTCAATACGATACAGATGAAATATTAGCTGCAATGATGCATGATAAGAAGTTTTCAGAAGGAACAACAGTGTTTGTTGTGCCAACAGAAATCGGGACAGTAGAAATTAAGCCTAACGTGCCTGTAGAATGGGTACGCGAAATTATCGAAGAGCTGAAGCAGGAGGACAAATGATGAACGTACGTGGAATACGAGGAGCAGCTACAGTAGAGTTTAACGATGCTGCACTTATTAAAGAAGTTACCCTTGAGATGGTTAAAGATATCGTCAATCAAAATAATGTAAATCCAGCAGACATTTCCTGCGTATTTATTACAGTTACGCAAGATCTTGATCAAGCATTCCCAGCACAAGCTATTCGCCAATTACCTGGGTGGGAGTTAGTTCCACAGATGTGTGCGCTAGAAGTTCCTGTTAAAGGGAGTCTTGAAAAATGCGTGCGGTTAATGGTTCTAGTCAATACGGACAAATCTCAAGCAGAAATTCAACATATTTACAAAGGCGGAGCGATTGCACTTCGTCCAGATTTGGCGCAAAAATAAGATCATTGACATTATAATATTTATTGAGATATAGTAGTAGCTAGATGAGAAGATTTTAGATGAGATAGGTTTTATCGAGAAAAGATGAGATGAGCGTAAGAAATAAGATGAGATCAGACGAGTTGTAACAATTGTAATGACAGAGAGCTGTCGTTAAATTGTATGCATGATAAGTCTGTCGTGGATTGCTTATTTCTATTTCATACTTAATATCGATGGCTCCTGCTCTAATAGCAGGGGCCTTTTTTGATAAATATAACTAATTTCTTGCCCCAAAAAGATCGGGCTTATGCCTTGGAAAGTGAGAGTGAAGAATATGACTACTGAATTACAACAAGTTATTTCGTTAGCTAGCCAATATAATCTAATACCAGTTGTACGCCGCGTAATGGCAGATACGGAAACTCCTATACGATTGTTTAAACATTTTGCTAAGAAGGAGCATGCCTTTTTACTGGAAAGTGTTGAAGGTGGCGCCAAATGGGCTAGATATTCTTTTATCGGAACAGATCCTTTCTTAATGCTATATGGAAAAAATGGTGAAATGGTTTTCGAACAAAATGGTGAAAAGACCATTCTCTCTGAGAAGCCGATAGAACTACTGAAAGCGAAGCTACGTTCGTTCCGTACTCCTGCTAACACTGATCTTCCTCCATTTACAGGTGGAGCCATTGGATTTTTTGGGTATGATCTATTGCAATATTATGAAAAATTACCTGCACATCGCGTTGATGATCTCAATATGAACGATATTCAATTTATGTTTTGCGATCAAGTTATCGTGTTTGATCATTTGAAACAGCAATTGTTATTAGTAAGTAATGTTCACATAGAAGAAGGAGCTACAGATACGCAAATTCAGCTAGCATATGAACATACACTTAGCCGTATTGAAGCGATGATTGAAGAAATTAGTGGGGTGAATGTAGCAACGGATATTCCAAGAGGGACGATGGATATGGATCCCGATCTAGGAGAAGTAGAATCTAATATTACGAAAGAAAAATTTATCGATAATATTCATCAAGCGAAAGAATATATTCGAGCGGGTGATATATTCCAAGTCGTTCTTTCCCAACGTTTCAGTATCGAAACAACGGTAGATCCACTACATGTATATCGTGTACTTCGTGTGATGAATCCATCTCCATATATGTACTATTTGAAAATGGGAGAACAAGTAATCGTTGGTACTTCTCCAGAAGCATTAGTGAAAGTGAATGATGGAAAAGTAGAAACTCGTCCTATTGCTGGAACCCGTCCACGTGGTGCTACAGTTGAAGAAGATAAACGTCTTGAGCAGGAACTGCTTGCTGATGAGAAAGAGAAAGCCGAGCATTTGATGCTAGTTGATCTAGGACGTAATGATATTGGTCGTGTATCCGAGTATGGCTCCGTTCATTGTGATGCATTTATGGAGGTTGAGCGTTATTCTCATGTGATGCATATCGTATCCAATGTATCTGGACAATTACGTGAAGATAAAGATTTCTTTGACGCATTTGTATCTTGTCTTCCTGCTGGAACGGTATCAGGAGCGCCCAAATTACGCGCGATGCAAATTATTGCTGAACTGGAAAATGAAGCTCGTGGTGCTTATGCAGGAGCAATCGGCTATCTTGGCTTCGGTGGTTCAATGGATACATGTATCACGATTCGTACGATCATATTCCAAAATAACCGAGCTTATGTACAGAGTGGTGCTGGCATTGTATGGGATTCTAATCCTGAAAGTGAATATATGGAAACCGTCAATAAAGCTAAAGCGAGCTTAAAAGCAATTCGCGCGGCGGAGCAAATGTTTGGTACGACGAAAGAGCCTGTGCGGGCATCTATTAATACTGATTATGAAGTATTAAATTAAGGAGGGATCGAGCAATATGAGCGAATCAATTAGTATGCAGCAAGCGATTGCAAAATTAGTGTCTAGTAAAGATCTTACAAGAGCAGAAGCACAATCCGTCATGACGAAAATTATGAGTGGAGAAGCAACGGCGACGCAAATCGGAGCTGTTGCGATTGCGCTAAGAATGAAGGGTGAAACGAAGGATGAGATTACTGGTCTAGCCGAAGTGATGCGTAGCTTCTCTAATCATGTAGATAGTAACCAAAGTGGCTTGCTAGATACTTGTGGTACTGGTGGATCTGGAATAAGCAAATTTAATATTTCTACAGCATCTTCACTTATTGCAGCAGCGGCAGGAATTACGGTTGCCAAGCATGGGAATCGTGCGATGTCAGGTAAATCTGGGAGTGCAGATGTGCTAGAAGCACTCGGTGTAAATATTAATGTTACGCCTGAGCAAGCAAAAGCTTGTCTTGATGAAGTTGGTATCTGCTTTATGTTCGCTCAGCTCTATCATCCTTCCTTGAAGCACGCAGCTGGTCCGCGTAAAGAAATTGGAACGAGAACGGTTTTCAATATGTTAGGTCCACTTACGAACCCTGCTGGAGCAGATCGACAATTATTAGGTTTATACGATGCGAATAAGACGGAAGTTATTGCAGAGGTTTTGCAAGAGTTAGGAATTACGCGCGCGCTTGTTGTAAGCAGCTTCGATGGCTTAGATGAGATTAGCATTTCAGCGCCGACGAAGGTGTCTGAATTAAAAGACGGAATTGTGCGCACGTATCAAATTTCGCCGGAAGAGCTAGGGTTAGTCACTCATACTCTGTCTGATGTATTAGGAGGCGAGCCAGCTTATAATGCGCAAATTATTCGTGAAATATTTGCCGGTACACGTCGTGATGGCTACCGTGATATCGTATTAGCTAATGCAGGAGCTTGTATATATTTGGGTGGACTTTGCACCACTCATGTAGAAGGTGTAAAAATCGCAGCAGAAATTATTGATTCTGGAAAAGCGGCGATGAAGCTAGATCAGCTTATTCAAAAGACAGGAGAATTAGAATATGTTTCTTAATAAGATCGTCGAGACGAAAAAGGTTGAAGTGCAGCAGTTAGCGCAAACCTTTAATTTGGAAAAGATGGAACAACTTATCGCGACACTTCCTCCATGCCGTGGCTTCGAGCAGGCTTTACGAGTAGGAGGACGTAATCGTGAATTAGCATTAATTGCAGAAGTGAAAAAAGCTTCTCCGTCTAAAGGATTAATTCGCGAAGATTTTCATCCGGTTGAGTTGGCTTTAGCTTACGAGGCTGCTGGAGCAGACTGTCTATCGGTGTTAACAGATGTTGATTATTTCCAAGGCTCTAATGAATATTTGCAATCCATTTCGCAGGCTGTAAAAGTCCCATTACTGCGTAAAGACTTTATTATAGATTACCGACAAATTTATGAAGCGAGAGCAATCGGTGCGGATTGCATACTACTTATTGTCGCGATTTTAAGTGATGAACAGCTCAGTGAATTCCATGATCTAGCGAAAAAATTAGGTATGGACGTGCTTGTTGAAGTTCATGATGCGACCGAATTAGAACGTGTCTTGAAGCTTGATAAAGCGACTTTGATCGGCGTTAACAACCGTAATCTGCACACATTTGAAACAAAGCTTGAAACAACGGAACAGTTGATCGGTATGATGCCAGAGCATGTTCTGAACATTAGCGAAAGTGGTATTTTGAGCGAGCAGGATTATGAATATGTACGCTCGGTAGGCGCGCAAGGATTACTAATCGGCGAACATTTTATGCGCCAAGGTAATGTTGGTCAAGCGATTGAGCAATTAATGGGTCAGGTTACTAAAGTATGAAGCAAGAACGAGTAGAATTGTTGCCACGCAAACCGCGTATCAAAATATGTGGCTTACGCGATGTTGCTACGATAGCGGCGATGGAAGGACTGCCGATTCAAGAGGTAGGATTAGTATTTGCACCAAGTAAGCGCCAAGTAACGGCTATAGAGGCAGAGGAGCTTGTTGATGCAATTCATCAGCTTAATGATGAGACTGCGCGTGCTGTCGGCGTGTTCGTGAACCATCCATTAGAAGACATGACATTATTATTGCAGCATGTTCCGCTCGATGTTGTGCAGCTACATGGCAATGAGGATATACAATATTATGCTCAGCTGCACGATGTTTTTCCCAATGTAGCATTGTGGAAAGTGATCTCGATTGAACGAGAGCGTGAGTATAATCATCAAGAAGATCAGCAGATCAATGAGGAGCAGCGAATTATCGAAGAACTAACTCCTTATGTACCGTATATCGAAGCGATATTAATTGATGCACCAGGTGGCGGAACAGGCAAGCCGTTCAATTGGGGAGCTATTGCGACATATCGAGTAGTAGCAGATCATTTCGAGCTTCCACTATACGTTGCAGGTGGATTGCATGCAGGCAATGTAGCGGAATTAATGACGAGCTATCATTGTAATGGAATTGATGTATCGAGTGGTGTAGAATCAGATGGGAAGAAAGATTTGAACAAAATAAATGAGTTTGTCAGAAAGGTGATAGAGGCATGACACAAGTTCCAGATATGAATGGTCGCTTTGGACCGTTCGGGGGCAGATATGTTCCTGAAACATTAATGAACGCTTTATTAGAATTAGAGGAAGCTTATTTACACTATTCCAAGGATACCGCGTTCCAAGCGGAAATCATTGATTTACTATATCGTTACTCAGGTCGTCCAACGTCATTATATTACGCTCCCAATTTAACGGAAAAGCTGGGCGGAGCAAAAATTTACTTGAAGCGTGAAGATTTGAACCATACTGGAGCACATAAAATTAATAATGCGATTGCGCAAGGCTTGCTTGCGAAGCGTATGGGCAAAACCAAAATTATTGCCGAAACTGGAGCGGGACAGCATGGCGTTGCGTCTGCTACGGTAGCTGCTTTGCTAGGTCTTGAATGTAAAGTGTTCATGGGCGAAGAAGATATGAAGCGTCAACAGTTGAATGTTTTCCGCATGAATTTACTTGGTGCAGAAGTAGTACCAGTAACTAGTGGAACTCGCACTTTAAAGGATGCTTGTAATGAGACTCTTCGTTACTGGGTTAGCAATGTTACGGATACTTACTATATTCTTGGTTCAGCAACTGGTCCACATCCATATCCAATGATGGTTCGTGATTTCCAACGTATTATCGGTGATGAAGCCCGCGAGCAAATACTGAAATATGAAAATAAATTACCAGATTATGTTGTTGCTGCTGTTGGTGGTGGTAGTAATGCAATCGGAATTTTCTACCCATTCATCCAAGATGAAGGTGTTAAATTATTAGGTGTGGAAGCTGCTGGTCGCGGCGTTGAGACCGATGAGCATGCGGCAACGATGACCAAAGGTCGTCATGGTGTATTCCAAGGCTCTATGAGCTATGTTCTGCAAGATGAGCACGGACAAGTTTTACCTGCGCATTCCATTTCTGCTGGACTAGATTATCCTGGCGTTGGTCCGGAGCATTCTTACTTGAAGGATAGCGGTCGTGCTCAGTATGTACCGATTACCGATGCAGAAGCGTTGGAGGCTTTGCAGGAGCTATCTCGTACAGAAGGGATTATTCCAGCGCTAGAATCAGCACATGCGATCGCACAAGTGATTAAGCTAGCTCCAACATTAAGTAAAGATCAAACTATCGTAGTGAGCTTGTCTGGTCGTGGAGACAAAGACGTAGAGGCTATTATGGGTTACTTAGGTAATGAACAACTATAGGAGGTGACTACAATGAATTTAATCGATAAAAAGTTTGCTGAACTGAAAGAACAGAATAAAACGGCATTAATACCGTTTATTTCAGTTGGTGATCCAACGATTGCAATAACAGTAGATATTATCAAAACGATCGAAGCTGCAGGGGCAGATATTGTTGAGCTAGGTGTGCCTTACTCTGATCCGTTAGCAGATGGTCCGGTCATTCAACGTGCTTCTCAGCGAGCGCTACAACATAGCATTACATTAACGGATTGTATTAAGCTAGGTAGTACATTACGTAGTGAAGGTGTTAAAATCCCGTTAATACTGTTTACCTACTATAATCCGATTTTCCAATTTGGCTTAAAGCCATTTTTTGATCTTGTGAAAAGCAATGATATTAGTGGACTTATTATACCTGACCTACCGATTGAAGAGGATCTTGAAGTTAGACAATTAGCAGAGGAATATGAGATTCATCTTATTCCATTAGTTGCACCAACATCCAATGAACGCATCCATCGTATCTCGCAGCATGCGAAGGGCTTCGTGTATTGTGTATCCTCACTAGGTGTAACTGGTGAGCGAACGAATTTCCATGATGGTATTGATGAATTTCTAACCGTCGTTAAAGGTGCAACGTCAGTACCGATTGCGATTGGCTTTGGTATTTCAAGTCGTGAGCAGGTAGCACGTTTTGAAGGAAATTGCGATGGTGTTATTGTAGGTAGTGCCATCGTTCGCACGATCGAGAATAGCATTCCGTTGCTGCAGGACGAAGCTACAAAGCAAGAGGGTCTCAAACAAATTGGTGATTTTGTTGCGAGCCTGAAAGGATAATAGAAAAGTAATGTATAGTCGTATGTATGATGGACAATTGTCTATCGTGCATACGACTTTTTCTTAATGAGGAGAACAAAATACACTTTAAAATCGACATAAGTTGTGAGACAATAC
>DXHF01000109.1 GCA_019113605.1 Candidatus Paenibacillus intestinavium | reverse complement strand
CTTCCGCCTTGCTCAAGTAACGCTCCATCTGCTCGCTTCTGAAAGCGCGATTTGTGAACTTCCATTTAAAGCTATTTCAAGAGATTGAAGTTCAAAGGATTAAAGTTCGAAAGAGTAAGGTTCAAAACATTGAAGTTCAAGATAACATATTCGATGTCGAATATGGACGAGCTTTTGTTTATAGCAATGATTATAGGTTGGAAAAGACTGAGAATGGATGTCTCAGTCTTTTTTTGTTTGAAAAAATTGACGATTATTAGGGTATCTTATGTAGCTTGCTTCCTTTATTCGTAGATCACAATATTTTCATGTGATATAATGGAAGTCGGAGGGGAGCTTATTGGCCAAAAGACGTAAAAAGAAGAGATCGTTTGGATCTCAATTGAAATATGAAGTATATGGTATTCTTATTATTACATTATCGATGATTGCTCTCTCGGGGGAAGCGACTGTTGGTCAAGCTCTATCGAAATTGTTCGGTGTTATTCTAGGGAAATTTTACTTTGCACTTGCGATCGCAGGTATCGTCGTTGGATTAACTGTTATGATTAAGCGTGCATGGCCGAGTGGATGGAGTACAAGAAAAACTGGTCTAATTATTGCGATATTAGCACTAACGTTAAGTAGTTCGATTTCTCATATTAATGCAAGGTATATGGGCCTCGATAATGGTTCAATTACTGGATCGGTTATTATGAAAACGTTGGATAAGGAAATTCGATCTCAGTTATTTGATACGCAATTGTCTCAAGATCATTCGATTCGTGATCTTTCGATCAGTGGTGGCTATGTAGGGGCGATTCAATATTCGCTACTATTTATGCTTTTTGGTTATTATGGTGCTTTAATTGTTAATATTGTTATGTATCTCATCTCGATATTGTTAATAACCGGTAAATCCTATGTAGAGATGATTCGTTTCCTGAAAGTGAAGCTATCTCGCGTTATTAAATTAGTCGTTGCGAAGGTAGGTATTATTCAAGCTAGACGGAAAGCTTTGGCAAAAGTAAGCAAAGATGTTCATTACATTGATGATGATGAAGATCAAGAAGATATGCAGGTTGAGATTACAAAGCCAAAACGTAAATCTTATTTCTTCCAATGGAATCATGATCGTACAGAGGAACCAGATGATGAATGGGAATTGAATCATCAAGAATCACTTGCCGCTAATGATCATGTCCTTGAGCATTATGAAGAGATTGTCGAAGAGCAGGCTGAAGTTGTTATGCAGCATTCACAGCTACCGCTTCACGATAGTGCTGACCAAGCTTCTTTGGAGCAGCATCAGGAGCAACAGCTACAACATGATGATACAAAATGGCACTTAACAGAGCAGACGGAGCCGCCAGTACTTAATGGTGACCATATTCAAGCTGAAGTAAGTTCTGCAATATTAGACGAATATGAAGAGCAATTTGAACAAGATGAACCATTACATACGATTAATAGCAATGAACATAATGAAAATAGTAATAGTAATGCCAGCAATGATGGTAATACCAGTAATGTTAGTAATGAGAGCAATGATGATTACGATTATCCTGAGGGACAAGCCGTCACTTCAGATGTATTTATAACGGAGCATAACAATGGAGATGAAGCGGGGAAAATAGAGGCCAATGTGCAGCCTGCTGCGATTCCATATCAGATGCCACCTTTTACAATACTTAATAAACCAGTTAATACACAAAAGGGATCAGACGGGGTAGAAATGTATGACTCGCGTCGTAAGCTAGAAGCTACATTAGAAAGCTTTGGTGTACGTGCAAAGGTATTAGATGTCGTGAGAGGTCCTGCGGTTACAAGATACGAAGTTCAGCCTGCTACTGGTGTGAAGGTTAGTCGAATCGTTGGCTTAACAGATGATATCGCTCTTGCTTTGGCAGCTAAAGATGTCAGAATGGAAGCTCCAATTCCAGGTAAGTCTGCGATTGGTATTGAAGTACCTAATGGCGAGGTTTCTGTCGTTACGATGCGTGAAGTAATGGAAACTCCAGTATTTATGAATGCGGCATCGAAATTGTCGATTGCATTCGGTCGTGATATTTCTGGGCAAAGTATTGTCGGTAATTTAGCAAAAATGCCTCATTTACTCGTTGCTGGTGCAACAGGTTCTGGTAAATCAGTTTGTATTAACGGGATTATTGCAAGTATTTTGTACAAAGCGAATCCTGATGAAGTGAAGTTTCTTATGATTGACCCGAAAATGGTTGAATTAAATATGTACAATGGTATTCCACATCTACTTGCTCCCGTAGTGACCAATCCAAAGCGTGCTTCACTTGCATTAAAGAAAATCGTAGTGGAAATGGAAAAACGGTATGAGCTATTCTCGAAATCTGGTACGCGTAATATCGAAGGATATAATCAGCTTGTCAAGGATGATCCTACGTTATTTCTTCCTTATATCGTTGTTATTGTCGATGAATTAGCAGATTTGATGATGGTTGCTTCCAATGATGTCGAGGATGCTATTGCTAGACTTGCGCAAATGGCGCGTGCAGCAGGTATTCACTTAATTATTGCAACGCAGAGACCTTCTGTAGATGTTATTACTGGTGTTATTAAAGCGAATATTCCATCAAGAATAGCTTTTGGGGTATCATCGCAAGTAGATTCACGTACCATTCTTGACGTTGCGGGTGCTGAAAAGTTACTCGGTCGTGGCGATATGCTCTTCTTGCCAATGGGTATGAATAAACCGATTCGTGTACAAGGTGCATTTTTGTCCGATGAAGAGGTTGAGGCGCTTGTTGCTTATGTAAGTAGTCAAGGGGAAGTCAAATATAATGAAGAGATTGTACCAGAGCTTGACGATGAATTAGATGATTATGATGAAGTATATGATGATTTATTCGATGATGCAGCCAAAATTGTAATAGAGAGTGGACAGGCATCGGTCTCTTTGTTACAGCGCCGTATGCGGATTGGTTACACGCGTGCCGCTAGAATTATTGATCAGCTAGAAGGAAAGTCAATTATTGGTCCATATGAAGGCAGTAAGCCACGTACTGTGCTCGTTTCTATTGAGCAATGGAATGCTAAATAATAGGAAAATGTTAAATGTGT
>DXHF01000108.1 GCA_019113605.1 Candidatus Paenibacillus intestinavium | reverse complement strand
TTACGGAAAAAACTTCAGCATTAATACGATGCTGGCGAAGGATGTTGTATCGAGCAGACTGGATAGCGGGATCTCATTTACAGAATTCGCTTATCAAATTCTTCAATCCCTTGATTACTTGCATCTATACCAGCATGAAGATGTTCAGCTGCAAATTGGTGGCTCGGATCAATGGGGTAACATTACGAGCGGACTTGATTTAATCCGTAAAAAAGTAGGCTCTGAAGCGAAAGCATTCGGTCTGACGATTCCATTAATGCTGAAGGCTGATGGTACGAAATTCGGTAAAACAGCAGGTGGAGCAATTTGGCTTGATCCAAATAAAACGACTCCATTCGAATTTTATCAGTTCTGGGCAAATACAGATGATCGTGATGTTGTGAAATATTTGAAGTACTTCACGTTCTTAGATAAAGAAACTGTTGAATCATTAGCAGAAAAAGTTCAAACTGAGCCTCATAAGCGTGAAGCGCAAAAAGCATTAGCTGAAGAAATGACGAAGTTCGTTCATAGCGAAGAGATGCTAGAGCAAGCGAAGCGAATTACGGCAGCATTGTTCAGTGGAGATATACGTTCATTAACAGCTGATGAAATCGAGCAAGGCTTTAAGGAAATGCCAACGTTCACTGTTGACAAAGAATCCAAAAATATTATTGATTGGTTAGTTGATATTGGTATCGAGCCGTCTAAACGTCAAGCGCGTGAAGATATTACTAAAGGTGCTATTTCGCTGAACGGTGAGAAGGTTGCCGATGTAGAATTTACAGTAACGGCTGATCATGCGATTGGTGGACGCTTTATTATTATTCGTAAAGGTAAGAAAAATTATAGTCTTGTGAAATTGACGTAAACGTATTCGTGAACATATGAATGAGACAAAATAAAGTGGGCCTACTCTCTTATAAGAGGGAAAAGGCTCCCTTTTGATTGAAATCTATACGAAATGGTAGCATTTCAACCTTATCTTCCGTTTACATGGTATAATGAATAGTATTCATCATGAATAGAAATGAGAGGGCGCGAATATGCAGGTGTTTGAGGACTGGAATCAGAAATTAAAAAGTACGTTTAATGAAACAAGCAAAGAAGACGTATTAACGGTTATGGAGGCAGGTAAAATACTTGGCCTATCCAAAGATCATATGAAGTTGTATGTGGAAAAAAACCGCATAACAAAAATTCCAATTGCAAGAAGCGTACATCGCTATCTGCTCTTGAAAAGCGAGATCGAGCAAATTGCTCAATCGAATAAATTTACGAAATAATAATTGGGTTTGCTTAGCGTGATGTAGAGTTTCACAGCTATCGTTTGCATCTACCCTGATCAACCCTATCTGAATAAGGATGGGGTATTTAGGTGTTTGCTGCTCAATGTAATAAATATATAATGCGATTAATTATAATCAAAAGTACCCTACAGGGTAGACTTTCTTCAAAGTGTCTACTCTATAGGGTACTATTTTTTTGATCTAATATCTCTTTTCTATTACAGATTCCAGATGCGATACAAGATTACGGCTGCCTCAGCACGAGTGAGCTGATCGCTCGGAGCAATCTTTCCGTTTTTGCCATTAATGATGCCTAGCTCGACGAGAACCGCAGCACTATTCATCGCATAGTTAGAAATAGTTGAAGCGTCAGAATAGTTGCTTAAGGAAACTGAACTGATTGTTTTACCTTTGCTAGCTGCTGCTAGCGCACGTGTTGTCAGTACCATCATATCTTGACGGGATATACTATTGCCTGGCATAAATGAATTATCGCCAAAGCCTGTTGCAATTCCCAATTCCTTCGCGACCGCCAATTCTTCATAATAATAAGCGTTCGCTGGTACATCGCTGAACATAGCTACATCGCTATCGTTGCCTTTCAGTTCCAGTCCTCTTATAAGAAGTGCGATAAAGTCCGCTCTTGTGATGGAAGCAGCAGGAGAGAAACTGTCATTGCCAGTGCCTTTAATAATATCTCGTGCGGCCATTGCTTCTATTGCTTGCTTGGCCCAAGGTGCTGTTTGAAGATCAATGAAAGTGTTGTTCACATATGCTATTGCATAGTTGCTAAAGTGTACAGTTTGGAATACAACTGATTTGGTTACCGCATCATAACGACCATTCTTTATCGTTGTTAGATTACCTGTGCCGTCGATATACCAAACGACAATTTGATCCGGATTTTGCAGTTCAATCGCCGAAGGCGTGTAAGGAAGAGATACTGTTACAGGTGCATTCGGATTGTTCCAAGCAACGACTTGACCGCCGATTAATATTTCTAGATTAATGACAGGTCTATCGCCGATTTTCTCGCGAACTTCGTTGCTGAGTCCGGAGGTTGAACCTTTGCTTAAGCGAACTGTCACGGCTTCGGAGCTGCCGACATTCGTATTAGCTAACATGTTGCCAGGTAGATCGATATTACCGTATTCTGTTTTGATCGAAAGTACGGTCGTACCGGAATCTTTCAATTGTGAAGTAGGCAATTGCACTTCATAGGAAGTTACACCTGCTTGTGCTGGGATATCTACCATAACTTGTTTCTTGCCGAG
>DXHF01000107.1 GCA_019113605.1 Candidatus Paenibacillus intestinavium | reverse complement strand
GCTTTTTGAAGTTACCATTCCAATAGAGGTTCAAAAAGTGGGCTTTCAGAACCGAGCAGGTGAAGTCAATTTTAGGAAGGAGGACGCTCCAGTGTACGTAATTGGTACACGAGTCCCGGACTTCCCAAATTCACTTCAGATGCGATGTCGAATATGCTACAACGGGTTACATCGTTATCAAAGCCCGCTTTTTGAAGTCACCTCTCGATTAGATGAGTTCATTGCGTTTCTTCAAGTACCTATACATAACAAGCGCTAATAGCGAACAGAGCAGCGCACAGACTCCGATGAAGAGATAACCTGCCTGTAGCCCTCTCATTAACGCCAGGCTCGAATCGGCGCCGTAAGCGTTCTTGACGCCTTTAATAATAATTCCGATGAGATAATTCCCAATGACTGATCCTACCCCCATAATCGTTGCTACAAAGCCGATGACTACATCGCTATCATTAGGATAACGCTTCGAGATAAATGCCATAACAGTAGGGTAGATCGGAGCTACGCCGAAGCCTGCAATCGCAAAGAAAATCGCATAACTCTCTCCTCCTAACGTTGCAATAAAAGTACTAATAGCAGCAATCATAGAAACCCCAATAATCGATAAAGTAAAGCCAACCCGATCAATGATCGGACCAAGAAACAATCTAGCTAATGAGAAGCCAATAAAGAAAGAAGAAAGCATACTG
Organism: Candidatus Paenibacillus intestinavium; assembly: GCA_019113605.1. Classification (GTDB taxonomy): domain Bacteria; phylum Bacillota; class Bacilli; order Paenibacillales; family Paenibacillaceae; genus Pristimantibacillus; species Pristimantibacillus intestinavium. The sequence goes on along the minus strand of DXHF01000107.1, from coordinate 2,075 downwards.
GAAGCCGCTATTGTCGTCCATCCATAGCTTTTTTCCAAGAAATTGACGAGCCATCCCCCTACGGAAAGCTCTGAAACAACACCGAATGTCAATATTGCAATTAATAACCAAAGTGATTTATCCTTCATTAATGTTTTGAACGATTTGCGATCCTCCGCTTTAATCTCATCACCTGGAAAACGACTTAGTAAAGCTGGAATAATCGGAATTAATGAAAGCGCGAGTACAATAAGATACATCGTTCTCCAATCGATCGCGTAGCCAAATAGACTGATACTCATGAGTCCCGTCGCTAGCAGCGGCGCTACGACAGAGCTTATTCCATAAAAGAAATGAGACAAATTCATCATTGTACCTGTATTTTTCGTAAAGATACGCGCTCCAAGAATAGCCAAGCCAATCTCAAGCATCCCGTTGCCGATATAAAGCACAAAGTTAGAACCAATTAACCAAGTATACGAATAGGAAAGCCATACAAGTATACCCGACGCAAACATAATAACGAATGTCATAACCGTAACGATCTTCATTCCAAATTTGCGGACGAGTAACCCTGTAAAGGAACAAGCAAGTAAGTAGCCTAATGAATTCAACGATAATAGCGTGCCAAGCTGCCCTTCATCCAAATGAAATTGCAGTTGCATTCTTGGAATTGCAGGTCCTTTAATATTTTCAGATAAACCAAAAATAATGAAGCCAATAAAAATCGTAAGCAGCTGCCATGTATAATTACGTTTTGCTGCTTTTGTTTCTTGCTGTAATGCGGTCATAATATAATGTCCCCTGTATGTATATTTCAATCACACAAATAACGCTCATTCAGAATCGATGACGCGAGAATGAATGAGCGTAACTATGGTATTGCTCTAAGCTTAGATCTGTTCGTTTATAGCTAGTGCAAATTTGTTAAGAAGGCAACGCTGCGATCTCTCCTTGTACAATCATCGCTCTCCCATTCTGCTCATCTAGTTTCATTTGTACAATGAGATCATCCAAGTTATCAAATTTAATCTCTTCGCGTAAATAGGTTGAAAAGATTACTTTTACTTGTTCTCCATATAAATCTCCTGAAAAATCAAGTAAGTACGCTTCAATTTTATAGGAGTCACCATTGACCGTTGGACGATATCCTGCACTAATTAATGTATAGTACGATTGATCCGCAAATACTCCTGTCATAATCTCAGCAATTCCGAGATAGATACCCGCTTTAGGTGAAGCATATTGATCAACATTTCCACCAAGATTAATTGTCGGAAACATTAATTCGCGCCCGAGTGCATTACCATGGACAACTTCTCCAATAACATAGAATGAATCACTCATTCGTCGTTACACCTCTTTCAAGTTCAATGAATCACTCTAATGAATACGAATCAGTAATTGTGTATCGTTATTATACATGAATGCTGAAAAAGTGTGAAGAGAATTGATCTCCTCTTCGTCGGACAGATCCCCGTTCGTTATCCAACTAATTATAACTACAAATAGCACCGCCCTATGTAATAATACTAGGCAGTGCTTCATCTATTCTTTATTGTTTATTTTTGTAGTATTTGCTGAAGTGCCTTATCAATGGTGCGGTATGTAAACTTATATCCAGCTTTCTCTAGTCGGTCCGGAATAACCCATCTGCTCTTCAAAATCAACTCTGTTTCCGTTTTGATGAATACAGCACCAAATTCAAGCATCCATTTTGGAGAAGGTAATCCGAACTTAACATTCATTGTTTTCCGTAAATTATCCATCAATTCACGATTTGTAACTGGATGCGGCGCTGAACAATTGATCGCCCCGCTAATTTCTTTGTTATCTCTAAGGAAGAGCGTAATATCGAATAAATCTTCAATATGAATCCAGCTAAATTTCTGATCGCCAGATCCTTGTGCGCCACCAAGGCCAAATCTTACTAAGTTTTTGAAGGCCGTCATCACACCGCCATGTTCACCTAGTACTATCGCAAGTCGTAAGGCAACCTTTCTCGTAGCTGGTAACTCGAAATCAAAGAATGTCTTTTCCCACTCTGTCGCTACGTCAACGGAAAATCCAGAACCAATGTCTCCCGTTTCCTCAGT
>DXHF01000106.1 GCA_019113605.1 Candidatus Paenibacillus intestinavium | reverse complement strand
CTCCTCTTGCAAAGAGGAAGTTGCATTCTGCCCTGTTGCTTGTTCTGTATTTTCTTTATTATCTGCACTTGAGCCACATGCAGTCATTACAATGATTAGTAACAACACAATCACTGCCTGTATACTTTTTGTTGTCTTTCCTATCACCTTTAACCCACTCCTATATGTTGTTTATCACTGATTTTCATTATCAGTAGATATGGATTATAATATTCCTTTATAGGGATAGAGACAATACACTTTTTGTTTCAATATTTTACACTATTCGTAATCTAACGATTCATTTCACGGTACTGCTTGGGCGTCATACCTTCGAGTTTTTTGAACATTTTAATGAAATAACTAGTCGTCTGTAATCCAATGCTAGTAGTAATCATGTCTAAACTATCATGTGATTCTAGCAGCATTTTTTTGGCAGCAATCATGCGACAATCCGTTATATAATCAGAAAAGCTTTTACCCGTATTCTCCTTGAATAATACACTGAAATAGCTAGCATTCAAGTGTATATGAGCAGCTACTTCCTTTATTGTAATCGGCATATGAAGATTAGTAATAATATAATTCAAGCCCATTTCGATATAAGGATTTTGGGCAGTTTTCTTAGAACCTGTAGCTTCTACTTCCAGTTCAAGTATAAGCCGTTGTACAGCTTCGATAAGCTGCTCTTGCTGTACGGGCTTTAATAAATAATCTGCTGCTCCCAATTGTAAGCCTTTTTGAGCATACTGAAATTCTGCAAAGCCCGTTAATAGAATAGTTTTGAGTGGGTTATCTTGTTTGCGAATAGCTGATAATAAGTCCAATCCGCTCATTACTGGCATTCTAATATCAGTAATTAACAAATCATAGCTATTATTTTGGATAAGCTCGAATGCCTGCTGACCATTCACCGCTGTATCAATAATTAACTTCTCTTTGCCCCATTGCTCTAACGTTATCGCAACTCCCATTCGGGAATTATTCTCATCATCTGTCACTAATATTCGAAAACTCATCGCTACTCACCTCTCAAATGCTGTCAATAAAGGTATCGTCAATTTTACTGTAGTTCCTTGATTATGTTCGCTCTGCAATGTTAAACCATATTCATCACCATAATGGAGTTTGATGACCCGATTGATATTGAATAAGCCAATCCCTTGATTTTCAGTAACAAAGTTTCGCTCAATAATTAACTGCTTTTGTATATGAATTAGATCTTCTGATGAAATCCCTATTCCATTATCTGAGACTACAACTTCAATGCTATCAAGCTTTCTTTCTACTGCTATCGTCACTTTACCCCCGTCGGCTAATGGCTCAATGCCATGAACAATTGCATTTTCCACGAGCGGCTGAATAACTAATTTAGGCAGAATACAACTGTAGAGTTCATCTTCGCAGACTATAGATAGTTCTAAACGATCTTGCCATCTCATTCGCATCAGATCGGCATACCGCTTCACTTGGTCTAACTCTTCCTTAATCGTTACTAATCCATCATCCCGCTTAGAATGGATCGAATATCGGAACATATCAGCTAATTGGATGATCGATTGAGCTAGCTCCTTCTCGCCCTTGCGGATGTGATCCCAATAAATTGAATCTAATGTATTGAACAAGAAGTGCGGATTAAGCTGTGAGTGCAATGCTTTTAGTTCACTTTGACTTTTCACTAGCTCTTTCTCATACACCGATGTAATCAAATAATCGATCTGTCTAACCATCTGATTATAGGTGAAATTAAGCTGATTCACTTCCTTATTAAAATATTGTGCAGGATTTTCTCTCGGTGCACCATGCTTACTTCCTTGAATAATTCTAGTGAGCCCTTTAATTGGAGCAGATATGAGATTCGCAAGAAAATATGAAATAATCGCAAATATAATAACGCTTACTACACCTAGAACAATGAGTATATCTCTAAGGAAGTAAAGGTCTGAATACACCGTCGCTCTTGGTACCATCATTTGTAATGCCCAGCTTGTCCCCTTGATGTTCCGCTCAAACACAAGATATTGATCGAGTGCTCCTTCTAACTGGCCTATGGATAGTAACACCTGTGACTCAAGCGTTTGCTTATTAGGAGAATCATTCGTTTCGATAAGTCGCATAATAGCGCCTTGTTCCTGAGCTCGCTCTGTCATTGCCAAATTAATAAGTGATGGCTTTAAGCGTACAACCAAATACCCACCATTGCTATAGCCTTGCTTTTCTAGCTTCACGTGTCTGATCGCGAGCAAGTATTGGCTATCCCATTGGTCAATTCCTATCCATATCATTGCGCCTGCATTTTCCGTTACATTTGCCTGATCAATATAGTATTCAGAGATGCGTTCCTCAATGGTAGTATTTACGATCGGATAAATACTTTTACTTCGACTGTATATTTCTATTTCATGTATTGTATCTGAGTAAGCTGTTTTATCAATTAACATTTTTCTCAGTAGCATTCTATCTTCATAGGTTGTATCGTGACCTTCAACCTCGGCAGCTAAGATGTCTTGTGTACGATCATCAACAGCCAATTGTAGTGTTAATACGTTAACCTCATTCAATAATGACTCTATTCTACCACTTGCTTGCTGAGCTATTTCTTCAATGTAGAGCATTGTGCTTTCTTTCTGCTCTTTTGAGATTACGATATAAATCAAACTTACCGTTGTCGCTAATAAAATCGCCATAGTAATAATAAATCCAATAAAAATCTGACCTTGCGTGTATTCAAGCCCAAGCTTTTGAAAAATCCGTTTCACTTTCACCCTCCTTCCCTCTAAATATAGATAGAGTCCACTTCCTGTCGCAGGAGCAGACTCTAATGTATTTTTTATTGACCTGGATAGATCATAACTTTAATACTTGTATCCTTTTGCGTTCTTGCCATTTCAACAGCTGCTTGTGTTTCATTAAGACTATATTTATGGGTAATAACTTTCTCGATATCTACACTTCCACTTGTTAGTGCTGCAATCGCTCCTGGATAAGTGTTTGCATAACGGAATAATCCATATACATTCAGCTCTGAGTCAATAATCGTATTAATTTCCACTGGAATTTCATCTGCTGCGGGCATTCCGACTAGCACGATACGCCCTCCACGTTTGACTGCCTTAATAGCATCTCCAATGGCACGACCATTGCCAGAAGACTCTACGACTACCGTTACACCGCGACCACCAGTAAGCTCTTCAATCGCGTCCTTAACATTAACCACCATTGGGTTAATAACAGCCGTAACGCCCATTTCCTTGGCAAGCTCTTGTCTGAATGGCACAATATCTGTAGCGTAAATTTCACTAACACCATACATTTTGGCTGCTTGGATAGCTAGCAAGCCAATAGGTCCCAACCCAGTAACAAGTACACGATCGGCCGGAGTTACTTGTGCGCGATTCATCGCATGAATACCTACAGATAATGGCTCAAGTAGTGCACCTTGCTCATAGCTAATCCCTTCCGGAAGCTTGAATAAGAAATCGCTGCGAACCGTTACATACTGGGCCCATGCTCCATCTACTGGTGGAGTCGCCATAAATACGACATCAGGACAAAGATTGTAGCGACCTGATTTGCAATATTCACAACGACCACATGTTACGCCTGGTTCAACCGCTACGCGATCACCTACTGCAATATTTTGTACAGCAGAACCAATTTCAACAACTTCTCCAGCTAGCTCATGCCCCAAAACAATTGGTTGTTCTACGACATAGCGACCAATGCGACCATGCTCATAATAATGCACATCAGAACCACATACACCGATGCAATACACTTTAATTAACGCTTCATCAGCCTTTGGGACTGGAATGGGAACCTGTTTCATTTCCATATCGAGCGGCTTGTTCAAAACTGCAGCAGTCATTAATTTATTAGTCATTATTATTCCTTCTTTCGATAGATAAAGTAATCAACATTTGCTTAATTATTTGACATGATACGATGTATCCACGAAGTGAGTTACTCGATTACGCCCGTTCTCCTTAGACATATACAAAGCTTGATCTGCTTTCTTCAATAGTCCGGCAGACGTCTCATCTACATAGAAGGTTGAAATACCGATACTCACCGTAAGTCTGCCTGTGACCCACGTCGCTTCCTCAATACTCCGCCGCAATTGTTCCGTCTTAACTTTGGACTGGACAACATCTGTTGCTGACAGTAGCAATACGAATTCCTCTCCACCATACCTAGCACACACATCTTCTGTTTTTGCAAATTTTCTCAATATATAGGCAACCTGTTCAAGTACTTCATCACCAACTTGATGACCAAAAGTATCATTCACATGTTTAAAGTGATCTATATCAATCATGCACAAAGAAAACGGGGTTGCATTTATCGAAAAATTAATCATTTGATCTTCTAATTTTTCTTGAAGATATCGTCTATTTTTTAATCCTGTTAATTTGTCCGTTACAGATAGTTCTATTAAAGACTCATTAATCATTATAAGTTCTTCCTGCTTCTGTTCAATTTCAAGATTTAATTTGGTAATTTCCTCTAACGCCCGATCTTTTTGCCAATAGGCTTCTTCTATTTGCTTTTTGGCGGTGCGGAGCTCTTGCTCGTAATTCATTCTTTGACCCATTTGTACAATAATGAGATCAAACACTTCTACGCCCTCGACAACTAGTCGCTTACCATTAATCAAACAGGCGATTGCAGTACCTTCGCTGTTTTTTAAACTAATAATTAATTCTTCTACATGTCCATGCAAATTAATAAATGGATAAAAATATGAATGAAAAATCAGTTTATTCGCTACGGACATTAATTCTTCGATATGCTGATTAAGTAAATGTTGTTCGCTATATCCCATTTTTACGAGAAAAGTATTATTCACTGATATAATCTTGCCCTCATGTGTTATGGAAAGATATCCGCACGGTGCATGTAGTAACCGATCATCCATTTCTTTATCCCTTTCATTACGTCTATACAAACTATTCTGCTTCAAGATATTGTGTAATGGTAGCAAGCGTTTCCATAGGGTGACTAATATGTGGATAATGTCCCTTTGCTTCCATTAAATATAGCTCACTATTAGAGATATGTTGATGTAGATAATGTCCTACTTCTATAGGAACTACACTATCTTCTGCGCATTGCATAATCAATGTAGGCGTTGTACATTTTACGAGTGATGCCCGATAATCCGAGAAAAATGTTACTTCTGCAAATTGTCTTGCAATAATAGGATTAGTACTAGCAAAGCTTTGTTCTAATTGCTGTGCAAATTGCGGCTGATCCAAATTATTCATAGCCATTGGAGCCATAAAGCTTGCCCAGCCGGAAAAGTTCATCTCCATCATCTCTAGTAACTCCATAATATCACTTCGTTCAAATCCACCATAATATCCATGTTCATCGTTCAAATAACATGGTGATGGACCTATCATGATCATCTTTTTAAACCATTCCGGACGTTCAATCGCAGCTAGCATTCCAATCATAGAGCTGATCGAATGTCCTATAAAAATAACATCTCTTAATTGAGCAGCTTCCATAATCTCTAGTAAATCCTGTTTATATCCGTTCAGGGAACTATAGCGTTCTGATGTGTACGCATTTAAATCCGATTGTCCAGACCCCACATAATCAAATAGTACAAGTCTATACTGCTTGGCAAGATTAGGGGTAATATATTGCCACATACTTTGATCGCAACCAAATCCATGCGCAAGTATAATGACTTGTTTCCCTTCTCCTACAATCTTCATATTATTACGTACAACAACATCCACCATAACATTGAGTCCCCCAAATATCGTATTCTCTTCATTTTAACTGACCACATCTAAAATTCAAGCAAATCATTGTACATATGAGCGCTTTTCACATAATTATCCTTATTCGAATAGGTATCTACGATTGCATATTGTAAACACTTATTAGGAAGAGAAGTCTATATTCAATATAATTTTGTAAAAGCTTCAACTTTTTCTATTACTCAAGCCGTCTATATTATATACGTATTTATTACTTGAAAGAAGGATCCTGCAATGAAGCCAAATTTGGAGGGCAAATTAATCGACTTTATTATGGATAATAAAAATCGATTTTATCTGCTTGCATATAGCTATACCCATCAAGAACAAGATGCGCTTGATATTGTCCAAGAAAGTATTCGCAAAGCATTAGAACATCTGGATACTCTTCATGGCGAACCGCAAATGAAAAGCTGGTTTTATCAAATCGTTGTTCGTACATCTATCGATTTCTTGCGCAAACATAAGCGAACTTCCGTTGTTGAAGATCCAGTGTTGGAATCGTTGCTCTCGCAGCAAATCGATACTTACGCAGACCTCGATTTGCAGGTGGCACTTCATCAACTACCAACGATGTATCGTGAAATTATTATATTACGCTTTTTTGAAGATATGAAGATTGAAGATATCGCCCATGTACTTAATAGCAATATTAATACGGTCAAAGCTAGACTTTATAAAGCATTGAAAATTCTTAGAATTGAATTGCAGGACGAAAAGGAGTGAATCATAATGGATAAACATTTAGAGCAACTAGAGAAGCAATATGAATCCGTACAAATTCCTGAGCAATTGGATGTTACGGTACGTTCAACGATTGCTCAACATAGAAGAAAAAAATATATTGGTCGTAAATGGATTTTCGGCTCCATCGCAGCTGCCCTTTTATTTACCACTTGTCTCAATGTAAGTCCAGTGATGGCGAAATCGCTATCGGATATTCCAGTGCTCGGCAATGTTGTGAGTGTGCTAACTTGGAAGACGTATACGGTAGATAAGGATAAATATTCTGCAAATATTGACGTCCCTGAAATTGAAAACAGTGGATCTGATCAAATTTCTTCTATGTTAAATGAGAAATACAAACAAGAGGCTCAAGCACTGTATGATCAATTTGTGAAAGATATGAAATATATGGATGACAATGGGGGAGGTCATCTTGGCGTAGATAGCGGTTATGAAATCATTACTGATACGGATCAATTGTTGACCATTAGTCGTTACACAGTGAATACGGTAGGTTCATCTTCAACGGTTATCGAGTACGATACGATCGACAAACAGAATGAATTGTTGCTAACGCTACCTAGTCTATTCAAAAATGACAAATACATTCAGATCATTACTGATAATGTGAAAGAGCAGATGAGGCAACAAATGATCGATACGAATAATGATAAATATTATTGGGTTGATGGTGCAGGCATTGCTGATGATGAGTTATTTGATGCATTCACTACCATCGATTCTGAACAAGGCTTCTATATTACGAAAGACGGTAAGCTAGTCATTGCATTTGATAAATATGATGTTGCACCTGGTTATATGGGTAATCCAATATTTGAAATTCCGAGTGAGTTGCTGCAGGATGTGCTTGTTAGTGATCAATATATCCACTAATATTTATCTAACATTGTTGTTACAATCATGATAAAAAACAATGTATCATTAAACGACTCTGTTCGCATCAATTGCGCAGTAGTCGTTTTTTTCTCGTAGAACAGCAACTATCTCCTTATCTATTGCGTCTTATATAATCAAGATTGTGAAAGACTATAATCATATCGAGGTGGTTAAATGGTAGAGTTTTCAAAGGAAATGTTAAATAAAAAAATATTATTAATGAGTTGTACTTTCACTATATTATTTATTAGTTTAATCGTTATTAACAATGTAAATATTAAGGGATTAGGACCCAATATAGCCCATGCAGATACTGTATCCTATACAACAACGGCTAACTTGAATATTCGAACAGGCCCTTCTACTACCAATAAAATTATTACAACGGTAACGAAGGGCTCACAGCTTACAGCTACGGAAAAAGCTACAGATGGCTGGCTTAAAATTAGCTACAAAGGACAAACGGGTTATGTAAGCAGCAAATATATAAAAGTATCGAGCGCAGCTACTGATGACATTCAAGTTATTGCACAACCCGAAAGTATTCCTGTCCTAGTTAACAAAAAAAATAAGCTTCCAGATCATTATGTACCCGATGATTTAGTGTATACGACGATACCATTTACATTTAAAGAAAAGACAGAAAAGAAAAAGATGCGTACTGAAGCCGCTTCTGCTATTGCAGATCTGTTCAAAGGTGCCAAGAAGCAGGGCGTCAGTCTGCTCGGTGTGTCTGCATACAGATCACATGCTACACAAACCTCTCTATTCAATTATTATGTTAAGCGGGATGGTTATGATAAAACTATTACTTATAGTGCATTCCCTGGTACAAGCGAGCATGAAACAGGTCTGACTATCGACGTTACAGGTGGGGACGGGAAATGTGCGGCGGAGGATTGCTTTGGTGATACTACTGAAGCGGCATGGCTGCAAGAAAATGTCGCAGACTATGGATTTATTATTCGTTATCCTAAAGGAAAAGAAGATATTACTGGTTATAAATACGAACCGTGGCATCTTCGCTTTGTAGGCAAAGAAATCGCACAGACGATTATGAGTGAAGGTATTACGCTTGAGGAGTATTATGATGCTAAGCGTGTAGCGACTAAATAAGCTAATAGGGGAGTTTTGGAGGTGTTGATCGCCGCCAAAACTCCCCTTTTTCCATCTACTCATTGACAGCCATGACGCCAAGCGGACCATCCTCACCAACAACCAACATCGATCAATCCTCCCCTCCCTCAATTTGCGAAGTTTAAAGATTTCTTTACATTCCACCATGAGAGCGTTTGCGATGATACAATAAATGATAAAAATTGACGTCATTCGTCATAGGTTATGAGGTTCGCTTATTTATCATTACTAGATTTATAGATGGAGGGTGTTTGAGATGAAAGATAGAAACTTCAAGACACAACAATGGTCGTTTGGTTCGAGAAGACAGGCAGGAGGATGGATGTCGTTCATTCGGATATTACTCATTGCAGCATTGGTCGTTTCACCGTTTTCAGCGGGAATATCGACAGTATCGGCGGCTATGCTGGTGGAGTATTTAGATGAAAACGGGGAACTGCAAACATTAGAAGAGGCTGTAACGCTCATCGATAGCAGCAATTTCGGGAGTTATTCTACACTTGCATCTGGTTGGTATTTGTTCCGTGGGACATGGAGCCAATCTAGTAGAATCACCATATCGGGCGATGTTCATATTATTCTTGAGGATGGCAGCGAGGTAACGGGGAGTGCTGGAATTGATGTTTCTGCTGGCAATAGCTTGACGATTTATGCGCAGTCTACTGGATTAAGCATGGGTAAGCTGAATGCTACTGGTGGTTCTTTTAACGCGGGAATCGGTGGCGGTGGCACGGTTACGATTAATGGGGGCGATATAACAGCCACTGGTGGTCAAGGTGGCGCGGCTATCGGAGGCAGCAGATTGGTTGGTGGCGGTACGGTTACGATTAATGGTGGCCATATAACAGCCACTGGTGGTCAAGGTGGCGCGGCTATCGGAGACGGTCAAATGAGTGAATACGTTACGGTTACGATTAATGGGGGCGATATAACAGCCACTGGTGGTCTATATGGCGCGGCTATCGGAAACGGTCAAGTTACTGTCAGTGGAGCATACGAATATTGGACGAATACTACAAATAGTCCACCTAGTGAAATGACAGGGAGCGGTATTTTCAATGAAGACAGTACCACATTCGCAAACAAAAAGTACGTCAAACTACGTTCAGTCAAAAATATTGTCGATGATGTGCCGTATTTAGATGAGAACGGGGAACTGCAAACACTAGAAGAGGCTGTAACGGTTATCGATAGCAGTAATTCCGGGAATTATTCTACACTTGCATCTGGCTGGTATTTGTTCCGTGGGGAATGGAGCCAATCTAGTAGAATCACCATATCGGGCGATGTTCATATTATTCTTGAAGATAGCAGCGAGGTATCGGGGAATGCCGGAATTGATGTTTCTGTAGGCAACAGCTTGACGATTTATGCGCAGTCTACTGGAGAAAGCATGGGTAAGCTGAATGCTACAGGTCGTTCTAGTGACGCGGGAATCGGAGGCGGCAGCAATGGTGATGGCGGGATCATTACAATTAATGGCGGCGATATAACTGCCAATGGTGATCTTAGAGGCGCGGGAATCGGAGGCGGCTATAATGGGGCTGGCGGGACGATTACGATTAATGGCGGCGATATAACTGCCACTGGGGGTGAATCTGGCGCGGGAATCGGAGGCGGCGCTGGCAACAATGGTGCGGGCGGTACGGTTACGATTAATCGTGGCGTTATAACAGCCACTGCGGGTGATTATGGTGCGGGAATCGGAGGCGGCGAGATAGGTGCTGGCGGTACGGTTACGATTAATGGCGGCGATATAACAGCCACTGGGGGGTTTTTGGGCGCGGGAATCGGAGGCGGCAACAGTGGTGCGGGCGGTACGACTACAATTAATGGTGGCGATATAACTGCCACTGGTGGTAATGGCGCCATGGGAATCGGGGGAGGCTATACTGGAGCTGGCGGGACGATTATTGTCAGTGGATCATACGAATATTGGACGAATACCACAAATAGTGCGCCTAGTGCGATGACGGGAAGCGGTATTTTCGATGAAGACAGTACCACATTCGCAAACAAAAAGTACGTCAAACTACGTTCAGCCAAAATTATTACCGATGGTGTGCCGTATTTAGATAAGAACGGGGAACTACAAACGCAAGACTCTCCTGTAACGATCATCGATAACAACAATTTCGGGAATTATTCTACACTTGCATCTGGCTGGTATTTGTTCCGTGGGGAATGGAGCCAATCTAGTAGAATCACCGTATCGGGCGATGTCCATATTATTCTTGAGGATGACAGCGAGGTAACGGGGAGTGCCGGAATTGATGTTTCTACTGGCAAGAGCTTGACGATTTATGCGCAGTCAACTGGAGCAAGTATGGGTAAGCTGAATGCTACTGGTAATCCTACTGATGATCCTTCTTTTTTTGGTTCTAGTGCGGCAATCGGCGGCGGCAATAGAAGTGATGGCGGAACCATTACGATTAATGGTGGCGGCATCACGGCCAATGGAATTAATTATGCCGCAGCGATCGGAGGTGGCGCGGGCGGTACGGGCGGATCCATTACGATTAATGGGGGCGATATTACTGCCACTAGTGGAAGGGGTGGCGCGGCAATCGGTGGCGGGAATTCCGGTGATGGCGGATCCATTACGATTAACGGTGGTGATATCACGGCCAATGGGGGTGATATAGCCGCAGCAATCGGTGGCGGCGAGCGCGGCGGTGCGGGCGGATCCATTACGATTAATGGGGGCGATATTACTGCCACCGGCGGAAGTCGTGCCGCAGCAATCGGTGGCGGCGAGTCCGGTGCGGGCGGATCCATTACGATTAACGATGGCGATATTATTGCCATCGGTGGTGAATATGCTGCGGGAATCGGCAGCGGCCATAGCGGTTTTGACGGCTCCATTACGATTAACGGTGGCAATATTACTGCCATAAGTGATAAAGCCGCAGCCATCGGAGACAACTACGAATGTACGGAAGAAGATATGGAGCACAACCCCTCATGTACAGTCGCTACGGTTACTGTCAGTGGATCATACGAATATTGGACGAATAATACAAACAACAGCCCACCTAGTGACATGACAGGCAGCGGTAGTTTCCATGAAGACACTACCACATTCGCACGCAAAGCCTACGTCAAACTACGTTCAGTCGAAGTTATTACGGATGCAACGATTACGGCTACAGCTCCTGTAACGGGAGCTGTACCAGATACGACGGCAACCATTGCCGACGAAGCGAACTTTACAGCAGGAGCGGTAACATGGAGCACGACGCCAGCGACGTTCGCAGGGGGTACTGCATACACCGCAACGGTAACACTAACGGCGAAGAGCGGGTATATATTCCCAGCTACACTAACGACAGCAACAATCAATGGCAGCGAGGCTGTAGTGACAGATCATACGAGCACGACTGTAACACTGTCGCAAACCTTTGCAGCAACGGCAACCTTAATTACAGAGGCTGCGATCACGGTTACTGCCCCTGTAACGGGAGCTACGCCGAGTCCGACAGCAACCATTGCCGACACAGCGAACTTTGCGGCGGGAACGGTGGCATGGAGTCCGACGGCGACAACGTTCGCAGGGAGTACCGCATACACCTCAACGGTAACGCTGACGGCAAATAGCGGGTATGTATTCCCAGTTTCACTAACGACGGCAACGATCAACGGCAATGCCGCTACGGTGTCAAACAATACAGGCAAGACAGTAACACTGTCGTATCAATTTGCAGCGACGGTAACAGAAATTTCAGAGGCTGCGATCACGGTTACTGCCCCTGTAACGGGGGCTACGCCGAGTACGACGGCAACCATTGCCGACGCAGCGAACTTTGCGGCGGGAACGGTTGCATGGAGTCCGACGGCGACGACGTTTGCAGGGAGTACCGCATACACCTCAACGGTAACGCTGACGGCAAACAGCGGTTACGTATTCCCAGCTTCGCTAACAACGGCAACGATCAATGGCAGCACAGCTACAGTAACAGATAATACCGGCATGACAGTAACACTGTCGTATCAATTTGCAGCAACGACAACAGAAATTACAGAGGCTGAGATCACAGTTACTGCCCCTGTAACGGGAGCTGAACCGAATGAGACAGCAAGTGTTGGTACGGCTAACTTTACGGTAGACACCGTAGCATGGGATCCGACGGCGACGACGTTTGCAGGGGGTACTAAGTACACTGCAACGGTAACACTGACGGCGAAGAGCGGGTATGTATTCCCAGCTACACTAACGACAGCAACAATCAATGGCAGTAAGGCTACTGTGTCAAACAATACGGGCACGACAGTAACACTGTCGTATCAGTTTGCAGCAACGGCAACCTTAATTACAGAGGCTGAGATCACGGTTACTGCCCCTGTAACGGGAGCTGTACCGAATGAGACAGCAAGTGTTGATACGGCTAACTTTGCGGTAGACACCGTAGCATGGGATCCGACGGCGACGACGTTTGCAGGGGGTATTAAGTACACTGCTACGGTAATTTTAACGGCGAAGAGCGGGTATGTATTCCCTGCTACACTAACGACAGCAACGATCAATGGTAACGCGGCTTTAGTGACGAACAATACGGGCACTACAGTAACACTGTCGTATCAATTTGCAGCGACGGCAGCGGTGGTCATAACAAGTGCAGAGATCACAGTTACTGCCCCTGTAACGGGAGCTGAACCGAATGAGACAGCAAGTGTTGGTACGGCTAACTTTACGGCAGACACCGTAGTATGGAATCCGACATCGACGAAGTTTGTAGGGGGTACTAAGTACACCGCAACGGTAATACTGACGGCAAAGAGCGGTTATGTATTCCCAGCGACGCTCACGACAGCAACGATCAATGGTAACGCGGCTGTAGTGACGAACAATACGGGCACTACAGTAACACTGTCGTATCAATTTGTAGCGACGGCAGCGGTGGTCATAACAAGTGTAGAGATCACGGTTATAGCCCCCGTAACGGGAGCTGTGCCAGATACGACAGCAACCATTGTCGACACAGCGAACTTTACAGCAGGAGCGGTAGCATGGGATCCAACGGCGACGAAGTTTGCAGGGGGTACTAAGTACACCGCAACGGTAATACTGACAGCGAAGAGCGGGTATGTATTACCAGCTACACTAACGACAGCAACGATCAACGGCAGCACAGCTACAGTGACAGGTCATACGGGCACGACTGTAACACTGTCGTATCAATTTGCAGTAACGGCAACTCCTGGTGGTGGCACCTCAACACTACCTTCAACACCAGAACCGACGCCAGAACTAACACCAACACCAGAACCAACATCGCAGCCTACGGCAGAAGTATTTAACAGCAGCGTTGTGAATAGTGCTAGTCTAGTCGAGAAGCTTACTACCCTAGTCGCAGCAGCGAAGACAGATAATACGACGACAGATGTTGCAGATATTGATGGACATTGGGCAAAAGGAACGATTGCTACCTTTTTGCAATTGCAGCTCATTCGCGGCTATGAAGACGGCACAATTAGACCAAACGAAAATATTACACGCGCCGAATTCACCGCGATACTAAGTCGCGTATTCAACATTCAAGTTGACAACAGCAGCAACGTAGCGTTCAAAGATCTAGACAAGCACTGGGCAAAAGACGCGATTGTGAGCCTTGCTGCTGCAGGGGTAATCAAAGGCTATGGGGATGGTATGTTCAGGCCAGAGCAGACAATTACGCGTGAAGAAATGGTCATCATATTATCTCGCATCGTTAACCTGAACAACATCGCGAAAGATACATCTAAAAGCGATTTCACAGATCTGGATCGTTCTTACGCGGCCAACGAAATTATAACGCTAGCGCAAGCGGGCATCGTCAAAGGAAAAGGAAATAATCAATTCGATCCTAAAGGCAATGCGACCCGCGCAGAAGCGTTCGAAATTATTTTGAACGTACTGAAGCTTGATCCACAGGTAAAGTCATTGCTTGCTTCACTACACTAAGCAACACTCAAATCACATGTAACAAATATAATTACTAACAAAATAGCGGCGTTAGGGAGCTACTCCCTAACGCCGCTATTTCTCATGGATTCGATCTCTTCAATTTCATCTAATCATTGATAGCCATGACGCCAAGTGGACCATCATCAACGACGATATCGGCGATATCATATACGGAAATCGGAAATATAGGAAAGCCGAATACATACGGTGTAATATCATATAGCTGATAGTAGAGCACTAACGTTTTATCAGCAATATAGAAGGATTGTTCCACATCAATACTCGTAAACGGCTCAAAGGTCTCAATTCCTCGTTGCTTAATTTGCAGGGCGACTAGCTTAGATAGACGACTTACATAGTCGCTGCCAGGAATGAACAATTCCGATAACGAATATTGCTTTTCTTTGCCCATATCGAACGTTAATGATTTCAAGTATCTCATTCCATGTGCAGCGTGATAATGATATGCAGAATTCGATTGCGTAATGCTTAATATATTACGCTGATTATTTTTCACTTCATAGGATCCCATCATAATTGTTACTGTCTCTGGTGAATCGCCAACGAGCATATGGATAAGCTGCTGTGTCTGCTCTGCTAATTTATTATTTACTTCGAACTGCCACGCTTTATTAGTTACCCCTACAATCTCTGGATAATAAACGATCTTTTCAGGGCCATTGGATACGATATTAGTCTGTACACATACCGGAAACATCTCTGACATCATCACTCACCCACTAACTTTTTTCCTATCTTATTCCGAATGGGCTTGTGTCGTGAGAGCTGGTTACTATGCTTTTGTGTAGAATCAATATCCCATTTCTTTCAGCATCCGTGATAATGTACGTAATCTTTCTCCGACCAATTCACCATCATCACTTAATGCTTGATTGAATAGCTTAATATCTTCATCAATTTTCTCATTATTGTCACATATGCTAATCGTCATAGCATCACCTTGTAAGCCAACTCTTTCAATAACTGGGTTTTCCGGGTCGTATAGCTTCTCATAACGATATGCCTCTTGAAAGTGTAGCTTTGCTTGGCAAACCATAATAGCAAGATCGATAACACGATGTAATGGTAGCTCTTCTGATTGTCTTGACCACTTACCTCCTGTATGTCTCCATACTTTTGCAGAAATATCGAGTTTTCCTCGATCATTCCACTGTGCAAGACCTAGTGAAATACCCTTCGCATCGCTATTATAGGCATACTTACCGTCTACATTTTCATAGTTTTCACATACAATAACCGGTTTATGTTTTAAAGTTGTTGGAATTTTCATTAATAATCCTCCTTAAGTTTTCATTTCACCCTTATTAACTTCGTTACTAATTTACTAGCTTACTAAATTACTAACTACAAAATATAATACTGCGTTATTCATCTAAAGTCAAATCGGAAGTTGGGATTAGATAAAAACAGGGCTATCACAGTCCAATATTATTCGACATTTTTTGCGCATTTACAACCTTTGGATTTGCAAATATATGACTATACTTATAGTGTGAATATTTACAATTCTATAACGACCTGTCGATGCATCAGTAATTGGATATTTCTAACGCCTTACGTCCATACTATTCCACAGCGCGTCTACATACACAATCATGAATTATTTAGAAACGATTAACGATACAATATATATGATTATTTACAGCTCATATATATTTATGATATTATCAATCGACACCCTAAGGTGTCACTTTAAGGAGGGATACTATGAGTACTGAAAAGGCATTACAAGATATTCGTAAAACAATCGTGCTACAAGCGCCTATTGATAAGGTATGGAAAACCGTTGCGACGTCAGAAGGTATTGAAAGTTGGTGGATGCCTAATACTTTTGTTGCTGTTGTTGGCAAGCAATTCATTTTACATGCCGCTCAATTTGGCGATTCTCCTTGCATCGTTACCGATGTTGAACCACCTTATCGCGTAGGTTTTGACTGGGGTAAAGATTGGCATTTAGAATTTCAATTGAAGCAGCTATCTGATACAACCACCGAATTTACATTGATTCATTCCGGCTGGGATGCGGATAAGGTTACCGAATTCGGTCAACCACATTCCATTATTCGCGGTATTATGGATGGTGGCTGGGACGGTATTGTACACGAGAAATTGCCTTCTATTGTGGAGCATTTATAGGTGGCAGCTCTAGAGCTAAAGCAAGATGTGTTCCAGGCAATCTCCGACCCGACCCGAAGAACAATGCTTGTTCTGCTTGCAAATGGAGAATTACCGATTACCGCAATCACAACTCACTTTCCTTTGTCGCGTACTGCGGTTAATAAGCATCTCTACGTGCTGAATGAGGCAGGTCTTGTTAGCAAGCGCAAGCACGGACGCGAAACACGATATCAATTAGAAGCTGCACCGTTAGCACAAATCCAAGACTGGCTTTCATTTTTCGAAGTCTATTGGGATAATCGATTATTAGCGTTGAAAAATATCGTCGAACAAGACTAACATTACATGACCATCACAATCTAACTTTCTAATTTGAAAGGAGTTAATGACATTGAAATATAGACAATTAGGTAATACTGAATTACGCATAAGTGAAGTGAGCTTTGGAACATGGGGAATTGGTGGAGACTGGGGAACGGTATCCGATGAAGACTCTTTGCAGGCATTACATACCGCAATGGAGCATGGCGTTAATTTCTTCGATACTGCCGACGTATATGGCAATGGGCATAGCGAGGAGCTACTAGCAAAAGCTACAGCAGGTCGTGAATCTGATATCTATATCGCTACAAAGTTTTGTCGCCAAGGTAATGTGAGTGATCCTGCCACCTATACAGAGGAAACAGTCCGTGCCTATTGCGAAGCAAGTCTACGACGCCTGAACCGCGAGCAAATTGACTTGTATCAGATTCATTGCCCTTCTTTTGATATTCTCAAGCAAGGGTTAGTCTTTGATGTACTTGATAAGCTGAAAGCAGAAGGGAAAATCCGTTATTACGGCGTTAGCGTTGAAAGTGTGGAAGAAGGATTATTCTGTATGGAGCAGTCTAATGTCAGTGCGCTACAAGTGATCTTCAATCTCTTCCGCCAAAAGGTATCACAGCAGCTCCTTCCTGTTGCCCAGGCAAAAGGTGTGGGAATTCTTGCACGTGTACCGTTAGCAAGCGGGTTGCTTACAGGCAAATTCAATCAGCAAGCTTCATTCGAATCAAGTGACCATCGCAGCTATAATAGTAATGGAGAAGCAT
>DXHF01000105.1 GCA_019113605.1 Candidatus Paenibacillus intestinavium | reverse complement strand
TCGCGTTCCATACTGCGATCAATGCACCATTTGCTGCAGGTAGTTCGGAGGAAGACTATTCATTCACAATGACTATGGAAAATCGTTGGGAATTGAATGAAAGAATGCTTCCAACAGGTAAGTATCAAGCTTTAACAAGTGAAGAAAAAAACATGAACGGCTCTGGTCTTAATCCGTTTTGGGAGTCGATGGACAACCATTACACAAGTTCTACTAAAGATGGCCGTAATAAGATGGAGCTTACTGACAAGCGTCTAGGATTGAAACTAATTTATGATGTTGGTGCTTCTTATAAGCAATGGATGATTTGGAACAATGGTGCAGGCGGTACCTTCTTCTGCCCTGAGCCACAGCTTAACCTTGTAAATGCACCGAATAGTTCGCTTCCAGCCGAGCAGATCGGACTTGTGACACTTGAACCAGGTCATATTTGGGAAGAAACAAGTCGTATCTACATCGTGAGCGTATAATATACTGTCTCGCATGGTGAAAAAGTATATAGAACGGGGATGTCCTCAGTCATTTTACAATGACTTTCAGGACATCCCCGTTTGCCTTACTATCGACGATAATTACGCTACGTAGCCTATCATCACTATCACAAACAATGTAACATAACCCAGCAACGTGTACGGTATGAGTACACAAGCGATCAATCTTCAACACGAAGCTTAAAATAAAGGTTCAAAAAGCGGGCTTTCAGAACCAAGCAGGTGAAGCGCTACTTGAGAAAGGCGGAAGCGCAAATGTACGTTATTGGTACATGCGAACCGTACTTTCCAAGTTCGCTTCAGATGCGATGCCGAGTACACTACGTAGCCAATCATCGTTATCAAAGCCCGCTTTTTGAACTACCTCTACTAGTTGATTTTGAATCTTTGTGATTCCTGTTGTAGCTCCTCCGCCACACTCGTCAAACCTTGAACGTTATCTTTCACTTCATTCATAATTTGTACTTGTTCTTTCGAAACTTCAGAAACTTTTTTCGCCTGCTCCGAAGCTGTATCTGATAACTGTGTCATCTCCATCAATGCTGCAGTAACTTGCTGAGAGCTTGCAGACATTTCCTCAGAAGAAGCTGTTACTTCTTGCAATTGATAATTCAAAACATTAATGGACCCAACAATTTCTTCGAATACTTCATTTGTCAATTGAACTTCTTTCATTCCTTGTGTCGCTTCATGTTTTTCACGTTCAACTATTTCTACTGCAACTTTTGATTGGTTTTGAATTTGAGCAACTAAAGTTGATATATCTTTGGCTGCTGTTTTTGATGAATCTGCCAAGTTTCTCACTTCACTTGCTACTACTGCAAATCCTTTACCATGCTCACCTGCTCGTGCTGCTTCAATGGAAGCATTTAACGCAAGTAAATTTACTTGTTCCGCAATTTCGTGAATATATGTAACTGAACGACCAATCGCATTGGATTGCTCGGAAAACTTCTGGATAACCTCGGAGGTTTGTAGCGCGCCATCTAGAATAGAACCCATCTGACTTTTAATTGCTTGCATACGCTCCTGGCCAATTATCGCTTGATCATTAGCAACATTCGCTAATTCAGATACATTAGCAGCAGATTCGGAAATTCTTTGAATTCCTATCGCTACTTCCTCCATAGAACGGGTTGACTCTTGTGCATGCATAAACTGAGATTCTGCTGTATTAGCAATATTGTTCATATCTGATGCAATTTTAGAAGAATGCTCGGTCGATTGTTCAGCAGCAGCAAGTAATTGCTCTGAGCTAGCTGCAACAGATTCAGAATTACTAGACATTTTAGTAACAATATTGTACAATCCGCCCACCATATTATTAAAGCTTGCAGATAGATTACCGAATTCATTGTTCCATTTATACTCACTTCTAACTAGAAGATTACCTTCTTCAACCTGCTTCATATCAGAAATTAGTTGATTAATTGGCTGTTTAATCGTTGTATAAACGAAGTAACCAAACAGTCCCGCAATAATCAGAATAATAACTAAAGCAGAAAGAATAAACGTTCTACTTATATTAGCATCGACTCTATTCGATTCATTAGTCTGAGCTGCCTCTTCCATATTAATTTGCTTTATTTCTCTCAATGTTGATAAGATCGTATCCCGCGCGCTGCTTAGACGCTTTTCAAAATACATAAATGCCTCTAAGTTTTTCCCATCGGCAACTCGTTCTTGTACTTTCACAAATTCTTCATTAACAATAACTTCCTGTTCCTTATAGAGTGCATATAATGCTGCTGATGTCTCAGTCATTGGAAGTTTTTCTACTTTTAGCTGTATTTCCTTTTCACTAGCCTTTAATAAAGCAATAGCTTCATCGAGCGCATATAGATCTACATTAAATTGATTTAGAACAAACTCTAGCTCATTCGTTTCAATTTGTACATTGGTAGTAATAAGCTCACTCAAGTACTCATTAGCCATCATCTGTTCTTCATACATCACTTTAGCATTATTGTTAATCTTGTTCACTGAGGTTAACCCCATAATTCCCATTAAAATA
>DXHF01000104.1 GCA_019113605.1 Candidatus Paenibacillus intestinavium | reverse complement strand
GCTAAAGCTATTATTAAGATGAGGTGAATGAATAATCATGAAGACTGCAGGTATGGATGAATGCATACTGGTCTGTGTGTATTATGGGCCAAACGGTGAACGACTTATTCGGAGAGGCGGTCAAATTGCAGAAATGCTCAATTGTCCTCTTTACGTTTTGACAGTAGACGCTCAACCAGAAAGTGAATGGGATATAGAAAAAACTCATTATATTTCTGCCTGGAAAAGATTAGCACAGGAACATGGCGCTGAACAATTTATTATTAAATATAATGAAAAACGACCAGTTGCAAAAGTTATTGCAGAAGTTGCGACTGATAAAAAGATTACACAAGTAGTGCTCGGTCAAACTGCACAAAATCGTTGGGAAGAGATTACTCGCGGTTCATTTATCAACGTATTGTTGGGCGAAATTCCTTTCATAGATTTGCATATTATTTCAGTTTCTCGCGGCGCTAACAACCAAGATGAGTTCTACGAAAAAGGAATTAGAGCATACTTGACATGTACGGAGAATGAATATAAACTTTGCTTCAATCACACACATAATGCAAAATACGAAGGTATCTTCTATAAAGAAGTAGGCACTGATTTTAACAATGGAGTGTTTAAGTTTTTAAAAGAAGATGAGATGATTGAGGTACGTATTATTGATGATTATGTGAAAAATATAAATGAACGAATTAATGTTTAATTAAAATCCACCCGATAAATGAGAAAGGGAGCTATCAACGTAGTATTACGTCGATAGCTCTCTTTAGTTTCGGAAATTTTGAGAATAATTTAAGAAAGTACTGGGGAAGCTACTATTATTAATAATTATTAATAAAAATACAAATTAAAATTAGAAAAAGGAGAGCGATAAAAAAACAATTGTCATTTATAAATGTCTATGATACTATGAGTCTGAAAGCGAAAACGTTTTCGGTATCGTTTCCGATAAGCTTTCCGGAATACGCTTTCACTTTATGATTTTCATTTTAGAGGGGGATTATAGAATGAAGAAGTTTAACAGAGTTTTGAGTATGCTTTTAGTAATGTCATTAGTGTTTATCGCGGCATGTTCTAATAATGGAGGAACAAATGCTCCAAAAGGAACGGATGCTCCGAAGACAACAAACGACGCAACAGGTGGCGACGTTGTGAAGTCCGATGAAACAATCTATTATCTTAACTTCAAACCGGAAATTGCAGAAGTATACAAAAAAATTGCTGACGATTATGAAAAAGAAACTGGCGTTAAAGTTAAAGTTGAAACGGCAGCAGCTGGAACTTATGAAACAATGTTGAAATCAGAAATTGCAAAATCGGAAGCTCCAACAATTTTCCAAATTAACGGTCCTGTTGGATACGAAGCTTGGAAAGATTACACACTTGATTTGAAAGATACTAAATTATATAGCTACCTGTCCGATCAAAGTCTTGCAGTAACTGAAGGTGAAGGCGTATATGGTATTCCTTATGTAGTAGAAGGATATGGTATCATCTACAACAACGCAATTATGGAGAAATATTTTGCGCTTGGTACAAAAGCTACAGCAATCTCTTCAATGGAAGAAGTAAACAACTTCGATACATTGAAATCAGTAGTTGAAGATATGCAAGCTAATGCTGATGCTCTTGGCATCAAAGGCGTATTCTCTTCAACTTCTCTAAGTCCTGGTGAGCAATGGAGATGGCAAACGCATCTTGCGAACATTCCTTTGTTCTATGAATTCAAAGATATTCAAGGCTTCGACAATGCTACAAGCGCAGGACTTTCTGCTGCTGAGATCCAATTCTCTTACGGTAACAACTTCAAAAACATTTTTGATCTTTACATTAATAACTCTACTGTAAAACCTACACTTCTAGGTAGTAAATCAGTTAATGACTCTATGGCTGAATTCGCTCTTGGTCAATCTGCTATGGTTCAAAATGGCAACTGGGCTTGGAACCAAATAAATGAAGTTAGCGGTAACACTGTAAAAGCTGAGGATATTAAATATCTACCTATTTACACTGGTATTGCGGGTGAAGAAAAACAAGGTTTAGCTGTTGGTACTGAAAACTACTTCGCCATTAACAGCAAAGTTTCTGAGTCTAAGCAACAAGCTTCTATCGCATTCCTTGAGTGGTTGTTCACAAGTGAAACAGGTAAAGCATATGTAACTAATGATCTTGGTTTCATCGCTCCATTCAATACATTTGCAGACAATGAAAAACCTGCTGATCCACTTGCTAAAGAAATTTTAGCTTGGATGGAAAAAGATACAACTTCTGTAGCTTGGACATTTGCAGCATTCCCAAGTGAAGATTTCAAAAATAGCTTCGGTGATGCATTACTTCAATACGCTCAAGGTAACGAAACTTGGGATAAAGTATCATCTGTTGTCGTAGATTCTTGGAAAAGTGAAAAAACTAAGTAATAAATAAGTAGTTCAACCAGGTGTCACTATACTAAGTTAGCGTATAGTGGCATCTGTTATTACATGAGATAACAGAACAGGAGAGAACGCTATGCAGAAAATGATTCAGAAATATTTTGCTCTTTTTGCATTGCCGACATTAATTGCATTTACACTAGCTTTCATCGTTCCGTTTATTATGGGGATATACTTGTCATTTACAGAGTTTGTAACGGTAAATGATGCTAAATGGGTTGGTTTTGGCAACTATATTAAAGCATTCGCGGACAAGGACTTTCTTAATGCCTTATGGTTTACAGCTAGATTTTCAATTGTGTCTGTAGTTTTAATTAATGTTTTCGCATTTATGCTAGCTTTAGCGCTAACGAAGAAAATTAAAGGAACGAATATTTTCCGTACAACTTTCTTCATGCCTAACTTAATTGGTGGTATCGTATTAGGTTATATCTGGCAACTAATATTTAACGGCATTCTTTATAAATATGAAGTTACACTTATGAATGATGCAGCCTACGGTTTCTGGGGACTAGTTATTCTAATGAATTGGCAGCTAATCGGTTACATGATGATCATCTACATTGCTGGTATTCAAAATGTTCCAAAAGAGCAGCTTGAAGCAGCAAAAATTGATGGTGCTACGAATGGGGTTATTCTTCGTAAAATCATATTGCCGCTCGTAATGCCTTCCATTACGATTTGTTTGTTCTTAACTATTTCCAATTCATTCAAACTATTTGATCAAAACTTATCTTTAACTGCGGGTGGTCCTTCCAAACAGACCGCGATGTTAGCTTTAGATATTTACAACACATTCTATGGGAAATCTGGCTTTGAAGGTGTAGGTCAAGCCAAAGCAGTAATGTTTTTCCTAATGGTAGCTATTATTGTTATCGTACAACTTGCGATTACTAGAAGAAAGGAGATCGAAAACTAATGGATGATACACAAAAAAAACGACCGTTTCTCTTTCTCTTTCTCTTGGTATTGGCAATAGCATTTATAACTCCAATACTAATCGTATTAATGAACTCCTTTAAAGGTAAATTTTTCATAAGTGATGCACCGTTTGTATTCCCAAACAGTGATACGTTCGTTGGACTTGAAAACTATACAAGCGGTATTCAGAAAATCGATTTCTTTTCAGCTTTCGGAATGTCCTTGTTCATAACGATAGGTTCAGTTACATTAATTGTATTTTTCACTTCAATGACGGGTTGGTATCTAACTCGTGTGAAAACAAAATGGGCTAGTGCATTATTCTTCATGTTCGTCTTTTCAATGATCGTACCATTCCAAATGGTTATGTTCACAATGTCCAAAACAGCTAACGTATTAGGTTTAGGTGACCCTGTCGGAATTTTAGTTATCTATTTAGGATTTGGCGCAGGTCTATCGGTCTTCTTATTTAGTGGATTTGTCAAATCAATACCGCTTGAGATTGAAGAAGCTGTAATGATTGATGGTGGAGGACCACCACAAATGTTCTTTAAAGTTATTTTCCCGATATTGAAACCAATTGCCATTACAGTAGCTATTCTAAATGTTATGTGGATATGGAATGACTATTTATTACCAGTTCTAATCATCGATTCAAAATATAGAACGATTCCGATTGCTATTCAATACCTTAAAGGTGGGTTTGGATCGATTGATATGGGGGCAATGATGGCCATGCTAGTTCTAGCGATTATTCCTATTGTCATTTTCTATTTATTCTGTCAGAAATACATTATTGAAGGCGTTGTTGCAGGCGCAGTAAAAGGTTAATACGCAATGGATGACGAATAAGTAGTATTGTAGATGGTGTATTGAACCATTCAGCCATATTCAAATAATGCCAAAAAGGAAGTATGATGATGACTTCTCTTACTATTATTGATATTGCGAAAATATGTGGTGTAGGTGTTACCACCGTATCTAGAGCAATTAATAATCATCCTGATATAAGCGTCGATACAAAAGCAATGATTATGAAAGTTGTACAGGAGAACAATTATGTTCCCAATAATAACGCTCGTAATTTGAAACGTACCGCATCGAAAACCATTGCTGTATTAATTAAAGGGATGAACAATCCTTTTTTCATCCAAATGATCGATTTGTTTGAAAAAGGGATAAAGGATCAGAAGTATACATTTATTTTACATCGTGTATACGAGCACCAGGATGAAATAGATGTAGCAAATGAGTTAGTGAAAGAAAAGAAACTAAAGGGTATCATTTTTCTTGGTGGGTATCTATCGCACTCTCAGGATAAGCTTGAGAAGTTAACTGTACCTTATGTTCTATGTACAGTGGGCTTATCTTCAGAGTTTGATACGTACAATTACTCCTATGTGTCGATCGATGATTATGCTGAAAGCTATAAAATGGTCGATTATTTATGTCGTCAAGGACATAAAAGAATTGCGCTTATCTCTGCATCTATGGAAGATAGAAGTATCGGACAATTACGATTCCAAGGCTATAAGCAAGCGTTAGAAGATCATGGACTATTGTTTGATCAGCAATTAGTACGTCCGATGAAGAGACATTTGGAGACCTATTCGATGGAGAATGGATATGCTGTCACAAAGGAAATGATAGAAGAAAACATAGAATTCACAGCATTATTTGCTATATCTGATTCTATGGCAATAGGGGCAAGTAAAGCTTTGTTAGAGGCAGGTCGTTCTATTCCAGAGGATTGCTCTGTTGCAGGTTTCGATGGACTTGATATGTCGTTTTATTATCATCCTTCGATAACTACAATTAGGCAACCGATAGCTAGAATGGCTGAAGAAACAATCAAAATTATGTTTGACCTCATTAACAAAAAAGTGACTCATACCCAACTTAAATTTCCTGCAGAACTAATTGAAAGAGATTCAACAAGAATAATTCAAGATTGAACAATAGGAAAGTCAGCTAATGGTATAATAAGTATTTTTCTCATCATCGACTTACATTATTGACAATCAAAATTATTTAAAGGCGATCAATTTTCGATGTAATATCGAGAAGCGATCGCCTGTTTTTGTTTTTAATGATCCCCCTCATGCAATAGCGAAGAGAACTAATCATTTCTCAACATGCCATAGCGGAGAGAACTAATCATTTCTCAACACGCCATAGCGGAGAGAACTACTTACTAGTGGAAAAGCGATAGCGGTCGTTTTTGTCCTCGGATTTATACCGCTATTCCTATTCCAATAAATCCGAGGACAACGGCGATTGGAACAGTAATTAGTTCTTGTAGCGTTCCTCCGATTGGTTCTTCTAGCGCAATTTAAAACAAAAAAAGAGCCCCGAAGGACTCTATGTCGTTAAATTAATGGCGGAGCTGACGAGATTCGAACTCGCGGTCTCCTGCGTGACAGGCAGGCATGTTAGGCCTCTACACCACAGCTCCGTGTATTAAATATCTCTTAGAGACAAGTAGTATCTTATCACGCAGGAACTATATAAGCAAGAGTTATTTCAAAATAAATGAATTATTGTCGAAATTCCTTTAATTGTGCAGTAAGAAGTGGCACAACTTCAAATAAATCACCGACAATTCCATAATCAGCAATAGAGAAGATCGGTGCTTCACGATCCTTATTGATCGCTATAATCGTACGAGACTGACTCATTCCAGCAAGATGCTGGATGGCACCACTAATTCCGCAAGCGATATAGAGCTCGGGAGTGACAACCTTTCCAGTTTGACCAATTTGCAGAGCATAATCGCAATAACCTGCATCGCAAGCTGCACGCGATGCACCAACAGCGCCACCAAGCTGATCAGCTAGTTGCTTCAATACTGTAAAACCTTCAGCCCCGCGAACACCCCTTCCTCCTGCGACAATAATATCTGCTTCAGTAAGATCAATTCCTTCATTAATACGCTTTACTACATGCTGCACAATCGATGAGAGCTGTATCCCTTCACAATTGACAGGATGTATATGTCCCTCTAGCTCAGTAATCGTTGCCTGTTCTACGAAAGGCGCAGGGGCATTATTATTCGGACGAATAGAAAGAACATAAGGGGCAACCCCTTGAAATTTCCGACGTTCAAATGCTTTGCCAGCATAAATGGGACGTATAAAGCTAACGTTATCCTGGGATGACTCTATTGTTGTAACATCGGCAATATAGCCGCTATGTAAGGCTGCTGCTAGACGAGGCGCAAGCTCGCGTCCATTAGACGTATGCCCGATAATGATATAACTAGGCTGTAATGTTCGCACGATATTTGTTAGTGCAGGTAGGACAATCGTTGCTTGATACGGTTCAAAATGAACATGTTTGGCAATATGTACTTCATGGACGCCATGTTGGATTAGTTCCTTCGCTGAAGCCATTAAGCTATCATCAGTATCGCTACCTGATAGGAAGGCGTGGATGACGCTCGATTGATCATTACATAGCGTTATGGCAGCAGTAATTGCTTCCAATGTAACTCTTCGTAATTGTTGGCCTTTGCGCTCAGCAACAATGATGATTGGTTGACTCATTAGCATTCTCCACCTTTTTTAATAATAGAACGTGCAAACAATTGCTCTAATAGAGTAGAAGCCTGCTGCTGGGCTGTTCCTGTAATGAACTGCCCAGCAGGCCGAGCGGCTGGAGGGAGAACCTGTTCACAATATGTAGCGCTTGTCGAGATGTTTTCTATTACGTCTGCTAGTAGTAAATCGGATGAAAATAATTCTGTTAATGGCTTTTTCTTAGCCTTCATAATGCCTGGCAAGGAATGGTAGCGCGGATCATTCAACCCTTGCTGTGCTGTAATAAGTGCTGGGAGTGGAAGCAGCACGGTTTCTGTGTCGCCCTCAACATCACGCTCGACTAAGGCAAGCTTGCCTTCCCATGGTGCAGCCTCAACATTCAATTCTAGCGCATCGCCAAGCCGCAGCTTAATTGCAGCTGATGCATGCGGCAATTGCAGCAATTCTGCTACCTGTAAAGCAACGCTCCCGCTACCACTATCGACAGCGAACAATCCTGCTAGAATAAGATCCACGTTCATCGGCCGTATGGCAGCCGCTAGTAAATGAGCAATCGAACTACTTTGATTTAAATAGGTATGATCAGCAATTAGAATGGCGTGATCAGCGCCTACCGCAAGAGCTGAGCGCAAGGCATGCGTACTGCGTTCCGGACCTACCGATATGACGATGATTTCTGCGTCATGCTGTTCCTTAATCCGTAATGCTTCTTCAAGTGCATATTCATCATAGGGATTAATAATGAATTTCGCACCGTCCTCATTAACTACACCATTCTCAATATGAATCTTTTCCTCTGTATCAAACGTTTGCTTCAATAAGACAACAATTTTGAACATACGGATGCCCCTTTCATAGCGCAGTGCATTTGAGCATATAACATGGTCCGCAGAGATTATAGCTCGTACGGTATAACCATATGAAAGCATGCAGCAAAATAGACCGCTAGTTTACTCATTCAGCGAAAGCATGTTAACTCTTTGGGCTACATATAATTGAACAACGATCATCAAATAATAAATGTGGTTATTGGCGAAAGGAGGAAGCGATATGGAGGGTGCTCATTACATTAGACTATTCATTACATTATGTGTAGCTGGAGCATCGATTTGGATGTTTGTCGAAATTATAAAGCGCAGAATCCAATATATAGCACTGGCAACATCTACAAAATGGATCAAAAGAAAACCATCCTCAAAAACAACACTAGAGATTATAACGCATCGTAAATTATTGAAAGACATTCGTAGCGGCCTGCTGCATATTATTTATTTTTATGGGTTTCTATCGCTGCAGCTCGGTGCACTTGATCTGATGCTGAAGGGCTTATTTGGCATACCATTAATTCCGTGGATGCCGCTATATGGCTATTTCAGCTGGCTACAGGAATGGATCGTAGTTATTGTGTTAGTTGCTATTATTTTAGGAGCATTTCGTCGTTATGGGGAACGACTACCAAGGTTAAAACGTGGAGCAAAGCCGTCGTTAGTGTATTGGTTTATTGGCATGCTTATGGTAAGTGTGCTGATGTCATTAAGCTTTGAAAGATTAACTCATACTTCAGCATCTGTAACGGATAAAGTAACTGCACCTATTAGCGAACTACTTGCGGCAACGTACGCACCGATTAGTCATTCACTTGCAACAGCTATACAAGCGCTAGGTATTAACGAAGGTAGCCAAATTGCGGCGGTTGGATTCGAGATCAGCTGGTGGTTGCATTTACTCATTCTA
>DXHF01000103.1 GCA_019113605.1 Candidatus Paenibacillus intestinavium | reverse complement strand
CGGGAGCTTTATCTTTCACGAGTGCGAAGCCAATCCAAGTTCCTATCATCGCAGAAAGCAACGTAATAATACCTAGAGAAAAATTTGCTGCCATAATTGCTGCAGTGATGATAAAGCCTGAGATTGCATTTTCAATGAGAAGTACTTGGGATACTCCTTTAAAGGAAGCTAATATAAAGGAGTACAGTGTTGCCTTAATATTATGTATAGCAATCACCATCCTTTGTTATCATTAGTTTAGCATGAATTGAATATTTCTTTCTATAAAATAGTTAGCCTAATCGCCACTATTGTAAAGTTTTATTTACAAGAAGCTAAGCAAACGGTAACATGAACGATAGAACGTATATAAGCTATCAATGATCATTGAGTATTGGAAGGGTGAGAATAATGATTGAAGCGAATACCGATGCCAAATGGCTACCATTATATGAAGCACTTGCAAGCGAAGTTCGTCTAGAGATCATCAATCTATTAGCCAATCAATCGATGAATGTGAAGCAACTTGCGGCATCTTTGCAGCTTAGTAGTGCAATTATAACGATGCATGTGAAAAAGCTTGAGAAAGCTGGCTTAGTTACGACTCAGATGATCCGTAAGGATGGCGGCACACATAAGATGTGTACATTGGCACATTCCAATATTACTATTGAGCTACCTTCCATAGAACCAATTTCGACGCGCTACCATGAAGTGCTTATTCCAATCGGACATTATACTGAGTTTGAAATATATCCAACTTGCGGCTTATCGACACCTGAGCGTGTTATCGGTCAATTTGATGATCCGCGTTACTTCTATACACCTGAACGGGTGAACGCAGGAATTTTATGGTTCGGTCATGGCTATCTCGAATACAAATTACCTAACTATTTATTACAGAGTCAAAAGATAACAGCAATTGAGATTACATTAGAATTAGGCTCGGAAGCACCAGGGTATAATGAAAATTGGCCATCAGATATTTTCTTTCAAATTAATGGTACAGACATAGGTGTATGGACAAGTCCAGGCGACTATGGTGCTGAACGTGGAAGATTTTCACCTTCATGGTGGGGAGATCCCGTCAATCAATATGGCTTGCTGAAAGTAATCCGTGTGGATGAAGCCGGCACATGGGTGGATGGTCAGAAATTATCTCAAATTACGATTAATGAAATCGTCATTGATCGGCATGTATGGAGTCTCTTACTAGGTGTTCGAGAAGAGGCAGATCATGTCGGCGGATTAACATTGTTCGGTAAAGGCTTTGGTAATTATAGTCGGGACATTTCATTCAAAACCTTCTATGAATGAGAAGTGTTTTGTTCTCACATATCTCTACCTTAAGACATTTAGAAATATAAAGAATAATGACACTTCAGAGAGGAGTAATTATGATGCATACATTTAGGAGCCATCTTCGCACCTATAAGTTTTTTGTTAGTATCGCTATTAGTATCATGCTAATTGAATTAATGATAGAAGTATTACAGCCTTTTATGATGAAGAAAGTAATTGATGATGGCATCATTGCTGGTAATATGAACGCTATGTTGCTCTGGGGTGGTATATTACTTGGAACGACACTGCTCGCATTTGTCGTCGGAATTCTGAGTTCATTCTATTCTGCCCATGTCAGTCAAAATTTCGGGTTTGATCTGAGGCAGTCACTTTATGAATGTGTACAAAAGATGAGCTTTCATACATTCGGTCATTTTCAAGAGGCTTCACTTATGACGAGAATGACTAATGATGTTACGCAGGTTCAAAATGCTGTATTTATGGGGATGCGCATTATGCTGCGAGCGCCATTACTCGTTATCGGTAGTATGTTGATGGCCTTTATTATTAATCCTTCCCTTGCCGTATATTTACTCATTGCTTTTCCTATATTAGCATTATTTCTTGGCTGGGTTATGCAACGAAATAATAAACTGTTTCGATTGGTGCAGGATAAGCTCGATCATGTGAACCGTGTTATGCAGCAAAGCTTAATGAGTGTTCGCTTAATTCGTGTATTCGTGAGAATGGATCATGAAAATGATCGTTTTGCGCAACAGAATAAGCAACTTAGAGATCGGACGATTGCAACGCTACGTCTAGCTGAGCTTACGATGCCGATTGTGCTTATTATTGTTAACGGTTGCATTTTACTAGTTATATGGGTAGCACGTGAACAAATTGTTGCCGGAAAACTTGTTACTGTCGGTGACATCGTAGCTATTGTCAATTATGCGATGCGTATTGCCGGTGCATTATCGATGATTTCGATGATCGTTACTAATATTTCACGCGCTGCGGCTTCGATGCATCGGATTGATGAAGTGTTTCAAGTAGCTGAGAACGATAATAATCGTTCAGATGAAGTTGATCAATATAATCAACCGATTGAAACGATCGCAGGGAATATTAAGTTTGCTAATGTGAATTTTTCGTATCCGCAATCTGAGCTTAAAACATTGCATAATATTTCTTTTGAAGTGAATGAAGGTGAGATGCTCGCTATTATGGGGTCTACAGGGTCGGGAAAATCTAGTTTACTACAATTGATTCCGCGGTTGTATGAGGTGAATGAAGGAATAATTACGGTAGATCATCAACAGATAACAGCGTACTCTTTCCACCAGCTTCGTTCTAATATTGGCTATGTACCTCAGGAGGTTCTACTTTTCACGGGAACTGTTACTGACAATATTAGATGGGGCAAACGAGATGCTACGATCGAAGAAGTTATTAATGCTGCGAAGATGGCGCAAATCCATGAGACAATTGTTAAATTACCACAGGGATACGATACGCTTATCGGACAGAAGGGGGTTAATCTGTCAGGTGGCCAGAAGCAGAGGATGAGTATAGCTAGAGCGCTAGTTCGCAAGCCGCAAATTTTATTATTAGATGATTGTACAAGTGCACTTGATGTCGAAACAGAAAATAAACTGCTCGCTGCCATTCGCCAGTTAAGCTGTACAGTATTTCTCGTCACACAGAAAATGAGCTCGACAGTTATGGCTGATCG
>DXHF01000102.1 GCA_019113605.1 Candidatus Paenibacillus intestinavium | reverse complement strand
GACATTGTTCATAGAGTTGGTTACAAAGATTATTTTCATTTCAACAAGCTATTCAAAAAGCACTTCGGAATTACGCCAAGTAAGTTTCGTAAGCTTTGAGGGGGATGTTCGCTGTTGCTTAAGCTATCTGCATCACTAAGTTATCAAAGTCTGCTTATTGAACTACCAGTTGAGATTTAATAAGGTCAATATGTTCGTAGTATATCTCTATATAGGAAGGATTACTGACCATGAAGATTAAGAAAGGGAATTTACTTATCCCCGCTTTTCTCATCATAGCTATGGTGTTAGCAGGTTGTACTTCCAAAGGAAATAACGAAGGAGTTAACTATTCAACGAAAACTGCATTGCAGGGCAACACTCAAGCGCAGACATCATCTAAAGTAGTCTGGTTCTCGACGGTAGACTTCTGGAATCCTCCCAAAACATGGAGCACAGATCCCAAGACTGTAGCAGGTGCGATTACGGAGCAGACCGGACTGACGTTCGAATTCAATATTCCAGCGCAAAATGGTGCAACGAAGCTGAACCTGATGCTCGTTTCGAAAGAAGATTTGCCTGATGTCATGACATTAACTGATCCAATTTTAGTAGGTAAATTAATCGAGACGGGGAAGGTTTGGGATTTGGATGAGTTCCTTACCCTATATGATCCTGAATCACATATCCTCAAAGACTTTCCAGCCGATGTGAAGGAGGTCATCGAGGCACGGGATGGTGGATTCTACGCTTATCCGAGCCACATCAACTCGCCTGATGCTAGAAGGGTATATCAACTTTCCGAGCAATATTATAGAGATTTGCTAAGCTTTGGTTAT
The DNA here is from genome assembly GCA_019113605.1 of Candidatus Paenibacillus intestinavium. Lineage (GTDB taxonomy): Bacteria > Bacillota > Bacilli > Paenibacillales > Paenibacillaceae > Pristimantibacillus > Pristimantibacillus intestinavium. The sequence goes on along the minus strand of DXHF01000102.1, from coordinate 8,296 downwards.
AACCAAGGTATTATCGTGAATCAAAACATACTGAAGGAAGCGGGCCTGACGCTTGATAACCTGAGGACAGAAGCAGGCTTGCTTGCAGCATATCAGAAAGTTAAAGACCTGAACCTTGAGATTGACGGAGCGCCTGTCATTCCTCTACTAGTAGATGGAAAAGCCTATCAGGAGTATTCGACATTGAGCTTCCTTCAAGATACATTCGGCGCAATGCCAGTTGATAAGCAGGGTAACTATCGGGATGTCATTCTGGCTCAAGAAACGAAACAGGCGCTAGAATTTCTCTATAAAGCTCAACGGGGAGGGTACTTCGATCCAGGTCAATTAACGGTAGATAATGCAGCAGTAAAGGCAGAGATTGCTACGGGGAGAGTATTCACATTTATCGGAAACATGGCGAATAATGCCTATTTCAATAACGATTACTGGACATCCTCTGGCGCAATTTTATCTGACAATGGCACGACACCAGTTCTAGGCAAGAGTTTTCGGCCAGATGGGGGCTGGATGAAAACCTTTATCTCTAAATCAACCAAAGAGCCAGAAAAATTGGCGAAATGGCTTAGCTTTATGACTAGCAAAGAAGGAATGCTCTTACATAGCTTCGGATTTGAAGGTGTCGATTACACGATTGACGATCAAGGTCTAGTAGTGAAGACGAAGCAAGGGATTAAGAACGCAACTGACTATATGAATACCGGAGTTTTTGCTTTCTGGCCATTCCATCATAACGCATTCATCTGGAGCGTTTCCGCTGGACCGACCGAAGAGACAGATAGGTCTGCCATAACTGTTTACAGGGCATCTAGCGCGTATAGCCGAACGTCAGGCATTCAAATTTATAACACGGCACCGCTTATAATACCCGGTGACTTGTTACCTGTAGATAGTGATCTAGCCAACGATGAAATGAAAATTAAAGCCTATAAAGAATCGCAAATTGCGATCATCATTATGGCAAAGAACGATGAAGAGTTTAACAAACAGTATGAAGAGATGATCGTTCAACTGAAATTATTAGGAATCGAAGCGATCGATAAGGAAAAGGATAACTATTTCAAACGGAAATCAAAGGGATACGGAGTCGAAGTAAAGGGGATAAATTCTTGAATGTAGACTTCACAAATGCAACACCACAGATATGACTACAATAATAAAACCTAATTTTGTATGTTGGGTTTTATTATGCATTCTCACTCCATATATGAACTAAACACCAAACAACTAAAAACCAGCCATATGAAAGCGCTTCATATAATTTTATACTGGAATAAGCGTATTCTATGCGGAGTTATGAATACAATTAATGGCAAGAGGAGTGACCTAATGAAACGAATTCCTATGATGCTGCAAATGGCACTGATTCTGTTCTGCGTTATGGCAATTCCGACAGCAATTCTAACTTGGTATAGCGGTACGCAGATTTTACATAATTCTGAGGAAGCGATCGCGGAATCCTCTTTGGCTGGTCTGAGGGCGAATCGTGAGCTCAATAACAATGCGCTTAATAATCTTGCTCAGGATGCGGTGCGGCTTACTGTAACTAGCATATTTAATCGAATCCGTAATTTTGAGACCTTTGCTGAGCTCAACTCAAATTATAGCAATGTAAGTAGCGCACAGACGATATTGCAGGAGCTGAATAATTTGAATCACAGGGTGGATGGCGTTTATTCCTCTTACTTTTACTTAAATGATTCCGATTATGTAGTCTCAACCGATAAAGGGATTACGATGTTGGATCAATATGATTCCACCGAATGGATGGAGGAAGCTATTGTTGGAAAAAGAGGGATTAGCGGTGTATGGTTTCCACGTAAGCTAAGCTCGGGCGTCGACGTTTTATCTTATATGCTGCCACTGAATAGTCTTTCGACGACGACTAGCGGGACTATAGTCGTCAATTTGCGAGAAAGTCAAATGGGCGATTACTTGAGTTCATCAGAACAGGGAGAGCATGACTACCTGCTCATGACATCAGATGGCACTATTATTTCACATGATAATAAGGAATTACTATTCACCGATGGCAGCAAGCAGCCATTCATTCAAGAAATATTGAGTAAGGGAACGACGGAAGGGTATACATTCCATGAATTTGAGGGCGAGCGCTTGCTGTATACATGGTCCCGCTCGGAGCCGCTGGGATGGATGTATGTCAATATTTATTCAATGGATAAGCTGATGGTCAAGACCGATAACTTGCAGCGCAGTATTGTTTTATTGACGATGATTATCATTTTTGTTGGAACGGTATTAACCGCCTTTCTAGCGATATGGCTGTCCAAGCCAGTGCGAGAGTTAGTTAGGACGGTGCGTGCGCGTGGTAATCCGGGAGGGACGTGTAAAAATGAACTCGCTTATCTTGACGCAGCTTTTAGGCGAATGGAAGAGGAAGAGGAGGGATTACATAAGCTTCTTCAAGAGCGCGAACAAGATACTCGTAAACTTGCAATCCACAATCTGCTGCGCGGCGATGTTACCAAACAGATCGCGGAGCTATTTCCAGAATCGAATTACATTGTTGCTATTGTATCTATCGATCAGCATAGGCGGTATGTCAGCAAGTTGAATCGGGAGACGCGTAGCTACAATAGACATCTTCTCATCTCGCAATGTGAAAGCCAATTTCCAGATGGTATACATGCGCGAAGTGTATATAAAGGTGAGGGCTGCTTCGCTATTGTAATTAATTATGGGCAAGCTGAACTGGAAAATAATTTGGATAGGATCAAGGGAGTTCTCGTCACGATCCGAGAGATAGCGATTGAACTGCTTGGTAATTCCGTGACAATCGGTGTGAGTAGTCCGACGGAGACGAGTTCAATGATTTCTGACCAAGTGGTGGAAGCGATGGAAGTCATTAAACATCGTTTGATCGAAGGGAGTGGCGGAATCACTTTCTGGAATCCGGAAGCTGAACGCGGTAAAAAATATATTTATCCATCCAATAGTGAAAGGCGTATTCTTAATTATTTAGATATCGGAGATCGCGGAAGCATCATTAAAGAAATGGAAATTATTCGTAACGAGATTCAATCCGCCGAATATATATCTTACGATAATATTTTGTTTATCTACAACCAAATGATAGGCGCAACTTTAAGGCATCTAATGGAAAACAATATTAGTACAGTGCGGATATTTTCGGGGAATGAGAATATCTATTATGCAATTGCTTCTGCTGATACGCTTGATGAGCTTGAAGAGCATTTATGTGAGTTCTTTGGTGATATTATTGAATATCTTGCACACAATATGGGCGAAATTAACTACGGAGAACGAATCATCCGTTACTTGGAAGAAAAGTTTTGCGAAGAGATTGTGTTTGAAGATATGGCAAAGGTAATCGGGATTAGTTATTCTTATATGCGCAAAATAATATACGAGCTAACGGGAAAAAGCTTGATTGATTACGTTAATATGTTGCGGATCCAGAAGGCCAAGCAACTTCTGCTTGAATCAACTCTTAATATTACACAAATTGCTAACGAGGTTGGATACTATAATGTACAAAGCTTCAATCGATTTTTCCGAAAGTATGAGGGGATATCGCCAAGCAGCTATAAGACTGCAAAGATTTCAAAACCTTCAAAGACCTCAAAGATTCTGACATCATAACCAATGGTGCAACATGTCTCACAATAAGTTGCATGGAGCTGTCTTTCCGGTCAGTACTGACCGCCGAAGACAGCTCTATTTTTGTTTATTGTTGTTCAGTTTTGATTACTACTGTATTTTTTGATTTCAAGAAAAAAATCCCATCGCTTAGATGCTAGAAATGAAGGATAACGGACAGCTTAATCAGTATAAAATACTGAAAAAAACCAGTCGTATCAAGGGATTTTGGCAATAATCAAAAATGATAGCTGCAATCAAAATCCAAGATTTACGTTTAATAAACACTCAGTGTAATATTTGAATTAGCTTCTCCGTTCAAACATAAAAATTTACCAAGGTTTCGAATTCGCCAAGGTTTCAAATTTGAAAAGGGGATGTAGATCAAAGGAGGAGGTATAGATGTGAAAATTGTAAACGCTTTAAAAGGTCGCGATGTTGATGGCAAAGGAATATGGTTCTACATTAAGCGAGATAAAGAATTATACTTGATGCTTTTGCTCCCAATCATTTTTGTAGCTCTATTCAAAATAGCGCCTATGTTCGGAACAATAGTAGCCTTTAAGGACTATAAAATTGCGAAAGGCTTTTGGGATAGCGATTGGGTAGGGTTCCAAGTATTCCTTGATATTTTTGCCAAACGCGATTTTGCAAGAGCAATTAAAAACTCTTTACTACTTAATGTATCTGACTTAATACTAAGCTTCTCAGCACCAATTATTTTATCGTTACTACTTAATGAAATTAAAAGCGTGAAAATGAAAAGAATTAACCAAACGTTATTGTACCTGCCTCACTTCTTATCATGGGTTATTATCGGTGCAATTGCTTATCAACTACTAAGTTTAGGTAATGGTCTTATTAACAATATTATTGATTCATTGGGCGGTACACGGATTCCATTTCTGCAAGCGGATAATAACTGGCTGATCAGCTATCTAGCTATTGGAGTTTGGCAAAGTATGGGCTGGGGGACAATTATTTATTTAGCATCGATGAGTGCTATTAATCCGGAGTTATATGAGGCAGCAATTGTCGATGGCGCAGGACGCTGGCGTAAAATGTGGAACGTAACACTTCCTGGTATTCGAGTGACGATCGTTACGCTATTAATCATGAATTTAGGGAGAGTGATGGGCGGTTCCTTCGAACGGATTTATGCGCTTGCGAATAAGGCTACCACGGAGTATACAACGACTATAGAGGTATTGGTGTATCGTTGGGGCATTGAAGGTGGTAATTTTAGTAGAGCTACTGCACTAGGACTGTTTCAGGCAGTAATAGGGCTTGCGTTAGTTATATTGGCTGATAGAATTGCCAAAAAACTCGGCGAGGACGGCTTACTGTAGAAAGGAAGACAAACTATGAAAGCATCTAATAACCTAATTATGGTGAGTCGAAAAAAACGGTTCGATGTGTGGGATGTTATAATCAATATTTTTGTGGCTATGACATCATTAGCATGCTTGCTACCGCTAGTACACACTTTGGCGAAGTCGTTGAGTGCAGACGCCTATGTATTAGCGAATAAAGTCATGCTTTGGCCATTAGGATTCACTTTTGAAGCGTATGGAAAAGTACTAAGTGATTCATCTATTTTACGATCTTTATATGTATCTGTTGTCGTAACAATTGCGTTTACAATACTTGGTATGATTATAACGATTTGTGCAGCCTATCCTTTATCCCGTAAACAGCTTAAAGGCCGGACAGCTATAACATTTATCTTTTTAATGACGTTATATTTTAGCGGTGGCATAATTCCAGAGTATATGCTTATTAATGAGCTTGGACTACTGGACACAATCTGGTCGCTTATATTGCCGCAAGCATTTAGTGCATTCAATTTTTTAATAATGAGAAGTGCGATAGCTAGCAGTATTCCAGTAAGTTTAGAGGAATCCGCACGTATCGACGGTGCAGGACATTTTCGGATATTATTCAACATTGTACTTCCACTGTCTAAGCCGATTATCGCAACACTGGCGCTATTTTATGCAGTGGGCCGATGGATTGCCTATCAAGATGCGATGTTCTATATTAAGCAAAATACGGAAATGCGTCCATTACAATTAAAGCTTTACTATATGGTCATAGAAGCTAGTGAAAGCTTTCAACTTGAGGCAACTATGGTGCAAGTAACGAATCCCGATGTATTGAAAGCAGCTTGCGTTATCTTTGCTACCGTTCCCATAGTTTGTATATATCCATTTATTCAAAAGTATTTTGTTAATGGTGTCATGCTTGGTGCTGTCAAAGAGTAAAAGGACTCAATACTGTTTCATGAATATTAATTAGGGAGGCAATTTGTAATGAGAAATAGAAAATTAGTAGTTATCGTTTTAACGTTAGTTATGGTTTTTGGTGTATTGTCTGCATGTAGTTCAAACGGTAATAATAAACCTGTAAACTCAGAGAAACCATCTTCACCGCCTGCTGCAACAAATAATGTAGAAGAGGGTGCTTTCACTGATTATTCTGCAGGTTTCCCGGAAAATGTAACGATTGAAATTCCTGTTTATGACCGTGCTTTTGAAGGCTGGAACGTTGCTGACAACTACTATACTCGCTGGATTCAAAAGGAATTTGGAGATAAAAACAATGTAACGGTGAAGTATGTACCTATTTCTCGTGGTAATGAAGTACAAGATTTCCAACAGCTGTTAGCAGCTCATAAAGCACCAGATATCATATTCCACTACGATATGCCACAACAGATCGCTTATTACAGCGAAGAGGTTTTACAGCCTATTAATTATGATGAAGTTGCTAATTATGCTCCTACGTATTGGGGCAATATTAGTTCTACGATTGAGCAATATGGTACTATTAATGACGAGAAAATTTTCTTCTTCGCAAGTCGTCCAGATGCGGATAACTTCTTAACTTTGATCCGTAAAGACTGGGTTGAGAAGGTTGGTATGAAAGTAGAAGATTTAACTTCTCTCGAGAAGTATAATGAAATGCTTGTCAAATGGAAGGAAGCTGGTCTAGGGGTCGTTGGAGGAAACTTGGTTCGTAACAACTTCAACTTCAACTATGGATTCCGCGATTGGCCAGTTGATGCAGAATATCGTGCACTTTATTCTGATCTTTCCGTTGCAGATTTTACAACTGTAGCGACAGAACGTTACCTTCGTAATTTGAATTATCAATACAATAATGGAATCGTTGATAAAGAGTTTTACTTACGCGATGATGACAATAAAGTGAAATCAGAGTTCGTAGCTGGAAGAACGGGTACTTATGCGACTTATCTATCTAGCAATACAGATGTAATATCTGCGACGCTGGTAAATAATCCAACAGCTGAGTTTGCTCTTCTGCCACCTACTGCTGCTATTCCAGAGGGGCTTCAGCCTCAGGGCCGTGCTTACTGGCCATTTGGTTTCATTATGGGAGTTAATTATGAAACTCCAGAAATTGAACGTATTGCACTTTGGAAGTTCCTAGAGTGGATGAGTCAACCAGATGTTCTATTCTTATTACAAAACGGTATAGAAGGTGATAACTATACACTTGATGCAGAAGGAATTGCAGTTAAAAATTTAGAATACACAGGTGAATCTGTGTTATCTATGAACAATAATAAAGATTACTGGGCGCTTGTAACAGAAAGTGCACAATATCCAGACGCAGAAGTGAACAAAAAAGCTCAGATTAGAAACTGGGCACCGCCAGGATACGAGGCTTTAATCGAAACTCACTTGAAATATTACGCAGATACTGCTCCATATCGTACTCCAGATGCATTATTTACTGATGTTGTGACAACGGTTGGTGAATATAAAGCGGATCTAAACGAATTATTCCAAGAATTGTATATTAAAATTGTAACTGCTCCTGAAGATCAATTTGATACATTATATGAAAAATCTAAACAAACTTATTTAGATGCTGGGTATCAAGAGATTTTGGATGAGAAGCAGGGGATCATCGAAAAAGGCAACTTCCGCTAGTAAGGTAGTTCAAAAAGCGGACTTTGCTAACGTAGCATAGTAGATGGCAAATAGCTTGCACTATTAAACTCATAACTACCCAAGCTCTTGCTGCTGCAAAAGCTTGGGTTATGGAGGTATAACATGATGAAATTAAATACAGACATTAACGAATTGAAAGCTACGATTGATCGAGTTGTAGAATATACGTTAAGTATGGATCTAACATGGGATTGGCCATGCGGTGTTGCTTATTACGGCGTAAGTCGGGCATTTGAAGCTACTGGTAACCAGAATTATTTGGACAGAATTGCAGCATGGTGTGAGGAATATATTGAAGTAGGACTGCCTACATGGACGGTAAATACATGTGCCATGGGTCATATGCTAGTGACGTTATACGAGCAAACGAATGATCAAAAATATTTGGATCTTATTATGAGTAAGATTGATTACATTAAAAATAATGCGTTACGTTTCGGAGATCAGGTACTGCAGCATACGGTATCTGCAAATAATGACTTTCCTGAGCAGTGCTGGGCTGATACGCTATTTATGGCGGCTTATTTGGAGCTGCGAGTAGGCGTAATGCTTAATGATAAAGCATTAATTGATGATGCTCTGCATCAATATTATTGGCATATTAATTATTTGCAGGATGAGCATACGGGCCTGTGGTATCACGGCTATAATCATATCGCTAAGGATCATATGTCGGGTATTTATTGGGGAAGAGC
>DXHF01000101.1 GCA_019113605.1 Candidatus Paenibacillus intestinavium | reverse complement strand
TGCAATCTGATCAATTCAGAAAGATGTTCCAACAGAAGAATAAAAAGGTGGTGATCGGATGAAGCTGAATCTCCGAATTAACCAAAATAACATCATTGTTTTATCGACATTGCTGCTTATCGTTGTGTTATATGGTGCAGGCTCTGTCTTATATACGGGATTTTTCTCCTGGCAAGTATTTTTTAATTTATTTATTGATAATGCGTATTTAATTATTGTGGCCACCGGACTTGCCTTCGTTATTATTACAGGAGGAATCGATTTGTCGGTTGCTTCTGTCGTAGCATTTATTAGTGTCGTTTCGGCATCGTTGCTTCAAGGAGGGATGAATGCATATCTCGTTATGGCGATATGTCTAATTATTGGTATTTTGTTTGGGGCGGGTCAAGGGTTTTTGATTCAGCGCTTTAATCTGCATCCATGGATTGTTACGCTAGCAGGGATGTTTCTGGCGAGGGGAGCAAGCTACTTTATTACAACACAAAGTATCGTGATCGAGAATGCAACGTATACAGCAATTTCGAAATTCAAAATTAATTTGGTAGGCTCGAATTTTATTTCTGTAAGTGTCGTTATTGCATTAGTTGTTGTTGCTCTTGCAATCTATGTTGCAAAGTATACGGAATTTGGTAGAGCCGTGTTTGCGGTTGGTGGTAATGAACGTTCAGCAGTGCTTATGGGGCTACCTGTTCCGCGTATAACAATACTAGTGTATACGATTAGCGGTTTTTGCTCGGCGCTTGGCGGAATTGTATTTACATTCTATATGCTGTCTGGTTACAATCTCCATCTAATGGGAATGGAGATGGATGCGATTGCTGCTTGCGTAATCGGTGGTATTTTGCTGACAGGCGGATTTGGTTACTTGGTAGGTCCTTTGCTCGGCGTAATTTGCTCGGGTATTATTCAAACGATCGTTATGTATCAAGGGACACTTAGCTCATGGTGGACAAAAATTGCTGTTGGATTTCTACTGTTTCTATTCATTCTTTTGCAAAGGGTTATCGTTATTCGTAGACAACGGCGTCGTGTCACTAATCATGCTACTGAGAAGCCAAGCAACGATCAGCATGTACCAGCACCGGTTTAAGTTATGCAGTGTTACGAAAAATGATTAAATGGAAACTAATATCCAGTTAATGTGTTTGAAATGCATAAGTTAGGTGAATTCACGTATGTTTTGGCATAAAGTGCTGAATATAGCAAATTATAACTGTATTTTGTAAATACAATTCATTCGAAAAAAATTATATTGATATTGTCAGGAAAACAGATAGTATAAAGGGAGGAAATAACAATGTTTAAGTTCAAAAAGAAATCTTTAGTAATGACCACCGTTTTAGCGACAGTACTGCTACTATCAGCATGCTCTGGTAATGCAGTGAACGGTAATGGAGGAAAGGCTAACAATACTCCAAGTGCTCCAAAAACTGAAGATACGGCTCCGAAGTCGGATAACACAGAATCGGACAAGAAGATCGTAGTTGGCTTCTCACAAATTGGTGCTGAAAGTGGCTGGCGTGATGCTGAAACGCAATCTATCAAAGATACTTTCGGCAACGATGCGCAGTTCGAACTGAAGTTCTCTGATGCACAGCAAAAACAAGAAAACCAAATTAAAGCTATTCGTACTTTCATTTCTCAAAAAGTAGATGCAATCGCACTTGCACCAGTTGTTGAATCCGGTTGGGAAACAGTATTGGAAGAAGCAAAAGCAGCTAACATTCCAGTATTCCTACTTGACCGTACTGTAAAAGTAAGCGACGAGTCACTTTACACTTCTTTCATCGGTTCAGATTTTATTCTTGAAGGTCAAAATGCAGCAAAAACAATGATGGAGCTTCTAGGTGAAGACAAGCAAGTGAATATCGTTGAGCTGCAAGGTACAGTTGGTGCGAGTGCTGCTAACGACCGTCAACAAGGCTTCCAAGAAATCGTAGACGCTAACCCTAACTATAAAATCATCAAATCACAATCTGGTGACTTTACACGTGCAAAAGGTAAAGAAGTTATGGAAGCATTTTTGAAATCAGATGGTAAAAACATTCAAGCAGTATATGCTCACAACGATGATATGGCACTAGGTGCTATTCAAGCGATTGAGGAGTATGGTTTGGTACCAGGTGTGGATATTTTCATCGTATCAGTAGACGGAACTAAACCAGCATTTGAAGCAATCCGCGATGGTAAATTGAATGTAACGGTTGAATGTAATCCGCTATTAGGACCACAATTAAAGCAAGCTATTCTTGACTTCAAAGACGGTGTAACATTAGAAAAATGGATTAAGTCAGATGAGGATGTATACTTCGGTCAAAAGGCAATCGATGCATTGCCAAATCGTACGTACTAATCTGGGTTTCAGTTTATTGCAAAGAGGCATTTGCCTCTTTGCAATTTGCTGTTTTCCATAATAAGAAACAGGTGAGTGTGTGTTTGCAACCATCCGAAGATCTAAAGTTATCGAGCAGTATCGCAATCGAAGTATTAGATTTAAACTTCTTTTTTATTTTGTAATCATTATATTATTATCTATTGCTACTTTGAGTGCAGTAGGGACAACCGTTTACCAACGGTCAATCGTAGAGACGACGAATGAACACACGATCCAAATGATGGGTCAGGTCAAAAAAAATATTACTCATTATTTTAATCAAATGGAAAATATATTGGCTTATGTAGCAAATGACGATAAAATCATGTCCTTTTTTGTTGAAGCTTCAGCGTCAGATGGAAGTACCAGTGCAGCTAATGGCAATGAACTTTGGGAAGATGCGGGAAAAGTGATTGCGATGTACGAAAGTATACATCCTGAGATTTCAGGTATTTTGATCGTGAATCAAGCAGATCAATATATGAGTAACAAGCTAGATCGAACCATTCGTGATCCATTAACTACTGAAACATGGTATAAGGAAGCAGTAAGCAGGCCCGATGAGCTTTTGCTAATAAGTAAGCCGATCGGGAGAAATATTACATCCAAAGATAATTATAGTGCTGATCAGGTATTGTCATTCGTGAAGGCAATCAAAAAGCCGAATACAAATGAAGTGGTAGGCGTTATTTTGCTAGATATGAAGTTAAGTGTTATTCAAACTGCGATAGAGTCGGTTTCTTTAGGGAAAAGTGGATTCGTCTACATTACCGATGAACAAGGCGGGATCGTATATTCACCGGTTAATTTAATCGTTTATCGGATAAATAACGAATGGTTAGAAAGCGGTTACAATAGTGTAGTTGAACAAATAAATAATCGATCCTTTCAAATTACACAGGATCAATTTGAAAATACAAATTGGAAAATCATTAGTGTATTCCCGCTAGATGAATCGCGGTCTGTCGTTATTCAATGGCAGCTCTATACGGTATTAGTTGTCATTCTCACGATTATAGTTGCAGTTATCGCATCGTGGTTTTTCACAAACTCAATTATTAATCCTGTTCGTAAGCTGCGCCTTATTATGCAAAGAGTAGAGGAGGGTGAGCTGCATCTCCGCTTCAACAGCAATTCTAATGATGAAATAGGTCAGTTAGGTGATAGCTTTAACAAGATGGTTCAGGAAATCGAACAATTAATTCAAATGGTTTATTCGGAACAAAAAGAGAAAAGGGAAGCTGAATTGAAGGTGCTACAGGAACAAATAAAGCCTCATTTTCTATATAACACGTTGGATACGATTCAGTGGATGGCTCAGGATCGCGGAGCTGATGATATTGTCGAAATTATTAATGCTCTTACGAACCTGTTTCGGATCGGTCTCAGTAAAGGGAATGAGACTATTCGTTTGGAAGATGAGATCAAGCATGTCAATAGTTATTTAATTATTCAAATGATGCGATATGAGAATAAGCTAAGCTATGAAATTATGGAAGTACCTGAAATAGTGCGGTACAACCAAGTACTGAAGTTGATTCTTCAGCCTATCGTTGAAAATGCCATTTATCACGGTATTAAGATGAAGAAGGGGAAGGGGCATATTCGCATTGAAACGAAGCTCAATGAACAGCATACGATACTTTCTGTTATTGACAGTGGACTAGGAATGAAGCCTGAGCAATTGGAACTGCTTAGACAAGGGTTAAGCAATTCAAGTAATGCTGAGCGTCAGAACGGCTTTGGTCTATTCAATGTTAATGAGCGTATTCGACTCACTTATGGAGCTTCGTACGGAATTCAGGTACAAAGTGAATATGGAAAAGGTACTCGAGTAGAAGTCTATCTACCTTTAATGAATGATCAAGCATAAACTAGATTCTAGTCAGTGAAGGGAGATCAATATGTGGAAATTAGTTATCGCTGATGATGAGCCAAGAATTAGAAGAGGGCTGAAGCAGGTGCTTCCTTGGGAGGAAATGGGCATTGAGGTCGTGGGGGAAGCGGAGGATGGATTAGAAGCGCTAGAGCTAGCTAAGTCTACTAGACCAGATATTATATTTGTCGATATTAATATGCCATTTATGGATGGACTTGCTTTCGTAGAGCAGTTGCAGCTCGAGTATAAATGCTTAGTCATCGTCATTACTGGACATGATGAATTTAGTTATGCACAGAAGGCGTTGAAGCTGAAAGTATTTGACTACATCTTAAAACCAGTAATAAAATCACAGCTACAGGAACTAATAGAGCGAGCGATTATTGAGCTTGAGGATAATAAATTACAAGAGGGATTCCGTACCTATGCTAACAATCAGCTTCAAAATAATTCTATACTCATAAGAGATAGCTTTCTACGAAGATGGATAGCGGGATTGTTAGATCAAGATGAAATAAGTAGAAATATTGAATATTTGCAGCTTTCGATTAGTGCTGCTACGAGGCAAGCTGTGTTCAAAGTTATACAGGGCACGAATGTTGGTACAGTGAAGAAGGAATGGAGCAAGGAGTTATTAGAGTTCGCCGCCAAAAATATAGTCGAGGATATTCTTGGGAAAAAAGCGCCGCATATTGTATTCCACGATGAGAAAGGACATATTGTAGTTTTTTCTCCGATTAATAATGAGAGCGAATGGCTTCAGCATTGTATGGCCATCCAAACAAAGTTTGGTGAAATATTAGCGAGAATGGTTATTTATATGGATCGAGCGATGGGGGAGCACTATTATGATGCGGATAAAATTTACAATGAGCTAGTATCGGGGATTAATATTAAGGGGAGTCTATCACCAGTCGTTTTGCTTGCCAAAAAAATAGTAGAGCAAAGTTATTCGATGCCAAATCTTACGCTGCAGGAGATTGCCGATCAGGTAAGAGTAAGTCCAACCTATTTAAGCAAGCTGTTGAAGAAAGAAGTAGGTTCGTCGTTTATTGATTATTTGACAGAGGTTCGAATTAATCAAGCAGTGCTACTTATGAATGACCCAAGCTTTAAGGTGTATGAGATCGCAGAGAAGGTCGGCTATAATAGTCAGCATTATTTCAGTAATGCCTTCAAAAAGATAACGGGAGTTTCTCCGATCACATACCGCAAAGGTGGTCGAACATGAAGAGCATACAAATGAAGTTTGTACTCTTTATCGTTGTATATATAGCACTTATATTATTAGTTTCTTGCAGCAATCAGCTCACCTCAATGACGAATAAAGAAGTGAAATATCTAATTGGTGTGTCGCAGCCTAATTTGATTGAACCTTGGCGTGTTGTAATGAATGATGAGATTAAGCAATATGCAGATACTTATTCAGATTTGCGAGTTATTTTTACTGATGGAGGAAATGATAGCAAGCAGCAAGAAGAAGATTTATATAAACTGATGGGCTTCGGGATTGATATTCTCATTGTATCTTTAGATGACCCAATTCTGTTAACACCTACCATTGCCAAGATTTATAGCAAAATACCTGTCATTGTACTTGGACGTGGTGTAACCGGATACGATTACACATTGTATATCGGGACAGATAATCGGCTAATCGGAAGTAAGGCAGCCGAATATGCGAAGCAACTGTTAGGGACAGAAGATAATCGTATCGTAGAAATATTAGGATTACAAGGGTCGCCTACAGTTGAAGAGCGCAGCGAAGGCTTCCGTGAAGCACTTTTGGACCGACCCGATATTGCGATTACACAATCTATCTATGCAGATTGGCAACGTGATAAGTCAGAGGATGAGCTGACAAGTAGTCTAGAGACGGAAACGGATATTGACCTTATTTTTGCACATAACGATGCGATGGCATTAGGGGCATCATTAGCGCTGAAAAACAAAGGATTATCAGGCGTGAAAATTATTGGCGTTGACGGTGTTAAAGGTGAAAATGGAGGGTTGAATTTAGTAAAGGATGGTACTCTTATCGGAACATTTACAAGTCCTACTGGCGGTGGTGAAGCGATCCGCTATGCATTAGATATACTTAATAAAGAAAAAGGAATTCCCAAAAAGATTATATTAAGAAGCCACCAAATTACAGGTGGAAATATAAATGTTTATGAAGAGATGCAGTCGTCTGCTCAAAGAAAACCAATAAGACTGATTACCGAAGCGGAGCCTATTAAGATCGGATTTGCCCAGGTTGGGGTGGAAGGCGGATGGCGTCTAGCGCATACAAATTCTGTTATTACGGCAGCTAAGGAGGAGGGCATTGAACTACTATATGAAAATGCTTTTCTACAGCAGGATAAGCAAATCGAAATTATTAGAAAATTTATAGCGAGCAAGGTAGACTTTATTGTATTTTCTCCAGTTGTAAAGACAGGCTGGGATGAGGTGCTGCAGGAAGCAAAGCTTGCAGGAATCCCCGTTATCCTGTCCGATAGAGAAGTTAAAGTAAGTGACGATTCTTTGTGGACATCATATATTGGGTCCGATTTCGTGGAAGAGGGTCGACGATCAGCTAGGTGGCTTATCCAAGAGATGAAGGACGTCACTGAGCCAGTGAATATCGTGGAGCTGCAGGGAACAAAGGGATCTGATCCAGCTGTGGGACGTAAGCAAGGGTTTGAAGAAATAATTAATAACGAGCTTGATTATAGCATCGTACAGTCGTTACAGGGAGACTTTACTATAGAAACGGGAAAGCAGCTTATGCTTGAAGCGCTAGCTAACTATGGTAGTGATATAGATGTCGTCTACTCTCATAATGACGATATGGCTCTTGGGGCAGTTGAAGCAATTGAACAATATGGGCTAAAGCCAGGCAAAGATATTAAAATTATATCGATTGATGCGACAAGAGCAGCGTTGAAGGCGCTTGGAATCGGAAAATTAAGTTTTGTTGTAGAATGTAATCCGTTGCTCGGACCACAGCTTATGAAGGCAGTGAAAGATTATATGGCAGGTAAAGAGCTCCCCATGAAAATCATTACTTCCGAGGGAGTGTTCACACAGGAAACAGCCAAGCGAGCACTGGCAACATGGGAATATTAAATAGAAAGTCAAACGAATGAAGAACTAGAACGCATTTGACGGTTTCATCGTCGATGTGGGCTGTTAGTTCTTCTATTAAACAATTAATAAGGACACTGTACAAATTAATTGAGGCGTATTATAATATGCTCAGATAAGGTTAAGCGTAGAAAGGTATGAAGTGTAGGATGACACATGTAAGAGGTAATGTTCACTTAATGAAGGAGATTAACCGCGCAACGATACTTGGTCTATTGCAAAAGGAAAAAATGTTGTCACGTGCCCAAATTGCAAAAACTACTAAGCTGAGTGCTACAACCATTTCGTCACTAGTAGATGAATTGATGAATGAGGGTTATATCGTTGAAACAGGAGCAAGCTCGTCTACAGGGGCTGGCCGTAAGGCAATCACCTTGGAAATCAGTAGAGATAAAGGATATGTCATCTCTATTGGAATTAGTGTTCATACGATTTACGCAGTTTTATCCAACTTCCATGGTGCGACAATTGCTCAGCTGAGCATGCCTGTAGTGAAGGGGAATGAACAAATTTTAGAAGCTATTGTGCAAGGGATTACACTTCTAATTAATAAAGCGAGTATCGAGGATTATTCTTTAATTAAAGGGATTGGTATTTCAGTTCCCGGAATAGTTGACGAAACTAGTGGTACAATTTCTTATTCCTATACGTTAGAGCTGCACCAATTTCAGATTGTAAAAAAACTTCAATTTCATTATAATTTGCCAATCTATGTGATGAATGATACGAATGCAGCCGCTCTTGCAGAATATAGACTAGTCGCTGATCAAGCCTATAGCAATGTACTTTATGTGTGGATTTATGAAGGGATTGGTGCGAGATTTATTTTGGATGGCAGAGTCATTTCCGGGCATAAAGGAAGAGGGGGTGAGGTAACCTTTTTACATAATGCAGTTTACAATTCGGAGGATGTATTAAGGCGTTCACAAAGGCTAGCTACAAAGTTAGATATCCAATCTCCTACTTCTATTGAAGATGTTGTACTCGCGTATGAGCGAGAGGAAGAATGGATAGAGAAACAGATGAACAATGTATTGTTATGTCTTAGTAGAGCTGTTGTAGTGATGATGAATTTAATAGGTCCGCAAAAAATTATACTAGATGGTTGGTTTATCCAGTCTTCACGGTGTATGCAACAGATTGAACAGCAAATAAACTTGCATATGATGGATACGTTGGACGATGATGACGATATTCTCGTTGTTCCCGCCAAGCTAGGCAAGAGAAACTATATTGACGGCGCTACTACAAAGATTTTAGAGCAAATATTCAAAGGAAAAGGGAGAAGTGTGGTCTGAGTTAGTGCTTGATCGGAACGTAACCAGTCATGTTTATGCGGAGTCTGTTTCCACTAAAGTATACCAAAAGATTCGCGATGTTTATTGTGAAGAGCTTCGTGGGTTAGTGGAATATCTAAAGAGTGTACAACTATGAACCACGGTGTACCGCAGTGGATTATGGAAGATATACTGAAGGTTTGCAAAGAGAACTTATTAGTCAAAAGAGTCCTTTTGTTTGGATCAAGAGCACGGGGGAGTTTTAGATATAACTCCGATATAGACCTCTATCTAGAAGGTGAGGGTATCTCCTATTACTTTCCTGCAAAGATCAAGGAAAAATCAGGAGTATACAAAGTTGATGTGGTCATACCTGAATTTGTAGATAATCCCGAGTTGTTGGATAGCATTTCTAAAGAAGGGATAGTTCTTTTTGATCGTGCTGAAACTTAAATGAGGAACTCAAAACTACTCTGGAATAGACGAAGATTTTTATAGTTATGCTGTAACATATTATAAGGCAAGTGGTTTACTCAAATTACTGGCCTCAAACTCATCAAAGACTGGAAACTGGTCGGCAATCTGCCAAACCAACATCCAGTCTTTTTCTCTGCTTTTAAGCTCTTCCTTAGTATGTTTTATGTCCTCGATAATCGCTGCACAATTACCTATTATAAGCTGCAACATCTAAAAACCAATATAAAATGTATGAATAGGGCATTTCTTTTCATGTACAGGGAATTCCCTTATTTGAAGTCGTTCCAAAGCATTCCATACTGAGATCATAAGAATGAATATAGTTGGATTCCCCTTCAAGTAATTCATTCTAAAATGAAGGAGTGCTTGCATCAGATGAAAAGAAAATTTGGTCTCTCATTTTTTAAGCCGTTAGAAAGCTATTCAGACAACTGGTCTATTCTCGAGGAAAAAAGTAGAGATTGGGAAAATATGTACCGCGGCAGATGGTCGCATGACAAAGTTGTGCGTACAACACATGGTGTCAATTGCACAGGATCCTGTAGTTGGAAGGTATTTGTAAAAAACGGAATTATAACATGGGAGAATCAACAAATTGATTATCCCTCTTGTGGGCCAGATATGCCGGAGTTTGAACCGCGAGGCTGTCCTAGAGGAGCTTCATTTTCATGGTATGAATATAGTCCATTGCGTGTGAAGTATCCGTATATGCGCGGTCGATTGTGGCGGCTATGGAAAGCAGCATTGGAGGAACATGGAGATCCGATCGAAGCTTGGGCAAGTATTGTAGAAGATCCTGAAAAATCGCAATCCTATAAACAAGCTCGCGGTAAAGGTGGGCATGTTCGCGTATTATGGCAAGATGCAGTTCAATTAATTTCAGCCCATTTAATATATACAATTAAAAAATTTGGTCCAGACCGAATTGCTGGGTTTACACCGATTCCAGCGATGTCTATGGTCAGCTATGCCTCCGGTGCTCGATTCATCTCTTTATTAGGCGGTCAAATGCTCAGTTTTTATGATTGGTATGCTGATTTACCGCCAGCATCTCCGCAAATTTGGGGAGAACAGACGGATGTACCAGAATCATCAGATTGGTATAACTCTGGTTATTTAATGATGTGGGGCTCGAATGTTCCTTTGACGCGGACACCAGATGCTCACTTTATGACAGAGGTACGTTATAAAGGAACAAAGGTCGTGTCGATAGCTCCCGATCACGCGGAAAATGTGAAATTCGCAGATAATTGGTTAGCGCCACAACCTGGAACGGACGCTGCACTTGCTCAAGCGATGACACATGTTATTTTGGAAGAGTTTTATATGCAACGACAAGAAGCAATGTTTCTTAACTATGCAAAACAATATACAGACATGCCGTTTCTAATCCTACTAGAACCGTACGAGAATAAGTATAAGGCGGGACGGTTTTTACGAGCAAGCGATCTGGGACATACATCGGAGCATGCTGAATGGAAGTCGGTAATTATTGATCAGAACACAGATGAAATCCTCGTACCTAATGGAACGATGGGCCAGCGCTGGGAAAAGGATAAGAAATGGAATCTGATCCTTGAGCGAGAGGATGGAACTCGAATCGAGCCTGCTCTATCTGTTGAAGGTCATGAAGCTCAGTGGCAAGAGATCGTGTTTCCCTTTTTTGATAATAAGGAAAATGGTACTTTCGTTCGCTCCATTCCGGTGAAGCAGCTAACGCTGCAGGATGGAACGACTCATCTTGTTACGACTGTATATGACTTAATGCTAAGTCAGTATGGCATTAAGCGAGCAGGTGGTAAGCACGAAGCTTCGGGCTATGATGATGCAGTTTCACATTATACGCCAGCTTGGCAGGAAAATATTACAGGTGTGAAAGCTTCGTTAGTCGTACAAATAGCTAGGGAATTTGCACAAAATGCATTGGATACTGGTGGGCGTTCTATGATTATTATGGGGGCGGGTATCAACCATTGGTTTAATAGTGATACGATATATCGCTCTATTCTCAACTTGGTCATATTAACAGCTTCGCAGGGTGTGAATGGCGGAGGATGGGCTCATTATGTTGGTCAAGAAAAATGTCGTCCGATCGAAGGCTGGTCTACAATAGCTTTTGCTCGAGATTGGCAAGCACCGCCGCGCTTACAAAATGCAACTTCTTTCTTTTACTTTGCCACAGATCAATGGAAGTATGAGGAGATGAACAATGACTCATTGAAATCACCTACAGGCGGTGACATTCAATATCAACATCCAGCTGATTACAATGTATTGGCAGCGAGACTAGGATGGCTGCCTTCGTATCCACAGTTTGACAAAAGTAGCCTTTCGTTTGCTGACGAAGCAGCAGCCAAGGGAAAGACGACAAATGCTGAAATTATTGAGCATGCCTATGAACAAGTAGTTTCGGGCGAAACAAAGTTTGCTGTGGAAGACCCGGATGCACCTGAAAATTTCCCGCGTACGTTGTTTGTTTGGCGTTCTAACTTGATTTCTAGCTCCGCCAAAGGACAGGAATATTTCATGAAGCATTTGCTAGGCACAAGCAATGGTTTGCTTTCAACAGCGAACGAAGAAGAAAAGCCAACGGAAATCGTTTGGCGAGATGAAGTTGAAGGGAAACTTGATTTGCTTGTTGCATTAGATTTTCGGATGACATCAACACCAATTTATGCGGATATTGTGTTGCCTGCGGCGACTTGGTACGAGAAGGTGGACTTATCGTCAACAGATATGCATCCATTTGTACATCCGTTCAATCCAGCCATTGATCCGTTATGGGAATCGAAATCAGATTGGGATATTTATCGGACGTTAGCGGCGTCATTGTCTGAAATGGCCAAAGATCATCTACCTGGCGTATATAAGGATGTGGTGACAACACCGCTTGCTCATGATACCCCAAGTGAAATCGCTCAACCATTTGGTGAAGTTAAGGATTGGAAAAAGGGACAGATCAAGCCGGAAATCGGTAAAACGATGCCTAATTTCACCGTTGTAGAGCGTGATTATACACAAATCTATGATAAGTATGTTACTTTGGGGCCATCATTAGCGTCAGGAAAAGTTGGAGCTCACGGTGTCTCTTTCTCTGTAAAAGATGAATATGAAGACTTGAAAAAAATTAATGGAGCATACTTCGATGAATCCATCAAAAACGATTTACCGAAGCTGCATACAGCTAGACAGGCAGCCAATGCAATGCTGCATCTTTCATCAGCAACGAATGGAAAAGTATCGCAGCGTGCTTGGGAATCAGCTGAACAGGACACTGGTGTCACACTGAAGGATATATCTGCCGATCGCGCTGCTGAGCGAATCACATTCGAAAGTATAACAGCGCAGCCGCGTGAGGTTATACCGACGCCTGTATTCAGCGGCTCGAACAAATTAGGACGCAGATATTCGCCTTTTACGACCAATATAGAGCGGCTTGTGCCATTTAGAACATTAACTGGCCGTCAGCAATTTTATATCGATCATGAAATATTTTTGCAGTATGGTGAGGCATTGCCAGTCTATAAGCCAACATTGCCACCAATGGTATTTGGTCCCCGGGACAAACAAATTACTGGAGGCAAGGACACATTAGTACTTCGGTATTTGACCCCGCATGGGAAGTGGAACATTCATAGTACATATCAGGATAATCTGCATATGCTGACTTTGTTTCGCGGTGGTCCAACAGTATGGATGAGTAATGAAGATGCAGAACCATATGGAATTGAAGATAATGCTTGGGTTGAAGTTTATAATCGAAATGGTGTTGTGACAGCAAGAGCAGTTGTTAGCCACAGAATGCCTAAAGGAACGCTGTTCATGTATCATGCACAAGACAAGCATATTCAGGTTCCTGGTTCAGAAATTACGAATGAACGCGGTGGTAGTCATAATGCGCCTACAAGAATTCATATGAAGCCGACCCAAATGGTAGGTGGATATGCACAGTTAAGCTATGGATTTAATTACTACGGGCCGATCGGTAATCAACGCGATGTGTATGTTGCCGTTCGTAAAATGAAGGAGGTAAACTGGCTTGAGAATTAAAGCACAAATCGCAATGGTGATGAATCTGGATAAATGTATCGGCTGTCATACATGCAGCGTCACATGCAAAACCACTTGGACAAATCGTGAAGGCGCGGAATATATGTGGTTTAATAATGTAGAAACAAAGCCAGGTATTGGCTATCCGAAGCGTTGGGAAGACCAAGAGCTCTACAAAGGTGGTTGGGCGCTGCGGAAAGGTAAGCTAGAGCTGAAGTCTGGAAGCAAGTTATCCAAAATTGCGCTTGGGAAAATCTTTTACAATCCAGACATGCCTGAAATGAAAGATTATTATGAGCCTTGGACTTATGATTATGAAAAGCTTACTAACTCGGGGGAGAAGAAGCATCAACCAGTTGCGCGAGCTAAGTCAGTCATTTCAGGTGAATATATGGACTTGAATTGGGGACCAAACTGGGAAGACGATCTAGCGGGAGCACATATTACAGGCCCAAAAGACCCGAATATTGAAAAAATTGAAGAGGAAATCAAATTTAATTTTGAGCAATCGTTCATGATGTACTTGCCCCGGTTATGCGAGCATTGTTTGAATCCCAGTTGTGTTGCTTCTTGTCCATCCGGTGCCATTTACAAACGAGATGAGGATGGGATTGTACTTGTAGATCAAGAGTCCTGCAGAGGGTGGCGCTATTGTATGACAGGCTGCCCATATAAAAAGGTTTACTTTAACTGGAAAACAAATAAAGCAGAAAAATGTACGTTTTGTTTTCCGCGAATTGAGGCAGGTTTGCCAACGGTTTGCTCGGAAACTTGTACGGGGCGGATTCGCTATCTTGGTGTATTGTTATACGATGCTGATCGCGTATCAGAGGTTGCTTCAACACCGAATGAACAGGATCTATATCAGGCGCAATGCGATCTATTTCTTGACCCGAACGATCCGGCAGTCATTGAACAAGCCCGCAAGGATGGGATCTCAGAAGATTGGATTGAATCTGCCCAGAACTCTCCTGTCTATAAATTAGCTATTGAGTACAAGCTGGCTTTTCCGTTACATCCGGAATATCGTACATTGCCGATGGTATGGTATGTGCCGCCACTTAGTCCAATTATGAATCATTTTGAAGGTAAAGATTCGATTGAAAACCCAGATATGATCTTTCCAGCGATTGAAGAAATGCGAACACCGATTCAGTATTTAGCTAATTTGTTAACTGCTGGTGATACGAAAACAGTCAAAGAGGCATTACAGCGTATGGCGATGATGCGTTCCTATATGCGCGCGAAGTTTTCAAAGCATGATTTTGAACTTAACCGATTAGAGCGTGTAGGTTTATCTGCTCATCAGGTGGAGGAGATGTACCGTTTACTAGCGATCGCTAAGTACGAGGACCGTTTCGTCATCCCAACCTCCCGTAAGGAAGGATATATGGATCCATATCGCGCACAAGGGTCAGAAGGATTCGGCTTAGATTGTGATGGCTGCGGTCCATCGTCCCCTTCAGAAACGACGAAAAGTGGTAAAAAACTATACGAAGAAAACTTTTACGGGGGGATTTGGCGTGATTGATCTCATCAAGCTTGCTGATCATAAACAAATATTTGGATTTTTTGCAGAGCAATTGTCTTATCCCGATAAACAAACATTTGGGCATATGGAGACGGAGATGGGAATGCCTCCTTCCATTATGGAGCAAGTAGAAGTCTATTGGGAGAAGATGCGACAGCTCAGTATGGATGAGATAGAAGAACTATACGTGCAGACCTTTGATTTTCAAAAACAATCAACCTTATATATGACCTATGCCAAATTGGAAGATGCCAAAGAGCGCGGACAAATGCTGGCAAAGCTGAAAATAACGTATGAGATGTATGGTCTTGAAATTACTGAAGGCGAGTTGCCTGATTATTTGCCGCTGATGTGTGAATTTTTGTATGCTGCCGATTGGATCCGTCATCAACATTCGGAGGACAGTTTGAAGACATTAGTTGCTGTATTGGAGGACGGTACATACGGGCTTCTACAAGCTTTGGAAAAACAGGGAAATCCGTATTTTTATGTAGTTAAAGCATTAAGGGAGACATTCAAGCTGTGCCTTGAAGAGGAGGTAGGCACGCTATGAATATGATTGATCAATTTGTTTGGGTAATTTTCCCTTATTTGTGTGTCGTCGTATTTATTGTTGGACATATTTTCAGATTTCGTTATGATCAATTCAATTGGACAGCTAAGTCTAGTGAATTTATCGAAAAAAAACAATTAGTTATTGGCAGTATATTGTTCCATATAGGCATTATTCCAGTCATAATGGGTCATATTGCAGGTCTTGGCATCCCGAAGTCGTGGATGAACGCTTTAGGAGTCAATGATCATTTATATCATTTGGGTGCAATGTATGGCGGAGGGGCATTCGGATTTATTACGTTAGCAGGCATGGTTATATTAACCTCACGACGTTTAACGACTAGATCAATTCGCAGACTAAGCTCAGCTTCGGATATCATTGTCAATTTACTGCTTTTATTTATTGTTTTTATGGGAATGTATGCGACACTCGTTACGAACGTTGTGCAGCCAGACTTCGATTATCGTGAAACAATTTCTGTGTGGTTCCGTGGTTTACTCGTATTTAGCCCGGATCCATCATTCATGTCCTATGTGCCTATATCATTTAAAATTCATATTCTGTTCGGCTTTTTGATTTTAGCTTTTTGGCCGTTTACTCGGTTAGTTCATGTATGGAGTGTTCCCTTGAATTATACACGGAGAAGCTATATTCTTTATAGAAGGAACCGACCACGTATATCTAAGAAATAAGAAAAAATCGCCTCCGAATCGCTAACGCGGGTTCAAATATGAATAATTATGGACATCGCGTTAGCTGGGGGTTTCATACACTCGTATGTGTTTACGGTTAGGATAGGAGATGTAGATATGCAGCAAGCAGATCGTTATTTTCAAACAAAAATAGATCAAATACGAGAACAGTTCGGCTATCATTATATTTCCCTTGCGTTCGCACAATCCGCAGCGGATAGCTTCGGAATTACATGGCAGTATGCATCAGGCAATTTGAATGACCGATATAAACGGATTATATTACAGTCCGGGAAGGGGGTCGCTGGAGTTGTGTTCAAAACGGGTAAACCGATGTTGGTTTCTCGTGTGAAAGATGAGTTACAAAAAGAAGATCTTTTTAATTATCCGATTATTGTCGCGGAACGCTTAGATAGTTTAGTTGCTATTCCGCTATTTCATATGGAACGCGTCACTGGTGTACTGCTTGTAGGTTATCGTGGGAAAGAGACTATGACCAAACAAACGATTAAAGATTTATGTGAATTTTTGGACGGCCAATTTGGCGACTTCGGGATTAAGGAGCTGACGTTCAATTGACCTTATCGCCTATTATAAATACAACAAAGCTAATGGAGAGCTTATTTAACAACAGCTCGGAAGCAATGTTTCTTTTCGATGCACAAGGAATAATGATTGGTATGAAC
The DNA here is from genome assembly GCA_019113605.1 of Candidatus Paenibacillus intestinavium. GTDB lineage: Bacteria > Bacillota > Bacilli > Paenibacillales > Paenibacillaceae > Pristimantibacillus > Pristimantibacillus intestinavium. The sequence continues at coordinate 2,573 of DXHF01000101.1, read as the reverse complement.
CCTGCCGCTGAGTATATATTGGATCCCAATGTGCTTGAAAAAATACTAACTAAAGAAGAAAATAAATTTTGTTATGCATGTAGGGGCTACACGAGTGAAGAGGAACTTATGACTTGTATGAATTGCTACTTATCAGATCCGACAGCAGATCGTACTTCATTCCAAATATATCTTGAAACAAAAAGTAAAGAGACCGTTCCATTTTCAGCAAGTTTTCAAATGATTGATCCCGATTCAGGTACCCACATTTTGATGCTTCGTGACTTGACCAATCAACTGGTGACGCAAGAGTCGCTTTATCGAAATAAGATGATGAAAAGTATTATTAAAGCGCAAGAGGATGAACGGAAACGTATCTCTCGTGAATTACATGATAGTGTAGCACAAGAACTTTTAAGCTCGCTTGTCGATTTGCGGCTTTTGAAATATTTAGAAATTCAAGATAATGTTTTGCAAAAGATTTGTCAAACTGAAGCCTCCCTTGCTCGACTACTGGAGCAAATCCGTAATCTCTCCGTAGAGCTTCGACCAGCATCATTAGATGATTTAGGATTAGAAGCCGCATTTCGCTCACATTTTAAGTGGATTAAAAAAAATTATGGTGTGCTCGTTCATTTTGTTGCAGAATTACATGGTTCACGCTACAACAATGAAATTGAAACTGTTGTGTACCGGATTTGTCAGGAAACGATTCTGAATGCATTAAAATATGCAAATGTTGATGAAATCAGTGTTCGTCTTTTTGAATCTAAGCACAATTTAGAATTGATTGTTGCTGATCAAGGCATCGGCTTTAATATTAATATGAAAGATTCACGAGGAACGGGACTTGGCTTTTATGGTATGAGAGAACGTGCTGAACTTGTTAACGGACAGCTTACGATTGCTTCGGAGTTAGGAGCGGGGACTACGGTACATTTACATATCCCACTCCTTCAGCCTCATTCAGATCGTGAATGTTGACCTTATGGACCGACATTGAAATGGAGGGAATACGAAGTGAAAATTGTAATTGCAGATGACCACGCTGTCGTAAGAAGCGGTTTTGCCATGATTCTTAACTATCAAAATGATATGGAGGTTGTGGCGACTGCAGCAGATGGAATTGAAGCCTATAAAATGGTAGCAAGGCATCAACCAGATATTTTACTAATGGATTTGAGTATGCCTCCTGGAGAAAGTGGATTGATTGCTACTGCAAAAATCAACGAAGATTTCCCTAATACGAAAATAGTGATTTTAACGATGTTTGATGACGAGGAGTATTTATTTCATGTGCTTAAAAAGGGCGCAAGAGGTTATGTGTTAAAAAATTCGCCGGATGAAGAATTAGTAACAGCGATGCGGATGGTTTATCAAGGTGGTATCTATATTCATCCGAAGATGGCAAATTCGCTCGTCCGTGAATTTGTGAATAAATATCAAACGACGGATGAAAGTGATCCGTTTCAAATACTGACAACGCGTGAAATTGAAATTTTGCCACTTGTTGCTAAAGGATATGGAAATAAAGAAATTGCAGAGATGCTCTTTATATCCGTGAAAACTGTGGAATCTTATAAAGCGAAATTGATGGAAAAGTTGAATTTGAAAACGCGACCTGAGCTAGTGGAATATGCACTAAAAAAGAAGCTACTAGATTTTTGAACGAACTAAAGGATCGCGCAGCGCTGAAAGTGAAATCATATCAAGGAAGGGTTGGAGTAAAATGTCTGGAAATCCGTTTCAAAGCACCGTACCAGCTATGCGTATACTTGAAAATGAGCATCGTTATTTATCATATTTGATGAATGAATGGCATACGATTGTGTTGAATTTACAAAGTTTTAAGTATGGTATTGAGCAGGCCAGACAGGAGTTTACACGGCTGCGACAGCTCATTGATGCTTTCAAGGTTACATTCGAACAGCATACTAAAAAGGAAGAACGCTTTTTCTTTCCATTACTCGGCAAGTTTATCGGTTATGAGCAAGGTCCACTCGTATCAATCGAGCATGAGCATGAAGAAATTACGGCATATTTGGAGCATTTTCTCTATCATTCAGCCGGCGAGCATAGTTATAGCTTCAGTGAAATGTCTACTATTTCACGTGATGCCGGGGAAGCATTTGAGATTTTGACTATTCACTTTGTGAAGGAAGAATCAATACTATTTCCTATGACTGTGCAAGTCATGAGCGAAGCAGATCAGCATGCATTGTCGCAGCAATTACATACATTGATCATTTGACGATTAGAGGAAATTCAAAACATCCACTTGTGATCACGATGATTAGGCTAACGTAGCGTAATCGACATCGAATATGAAGCGAACTTGGGAAGTGCGGTTCGCGTGTACCAACTACGTACACTTGCGCTTCCGCCTTCCTCAAGCAGCGCTTCATCTTCTTGGTGCTGACAAGCGAATGTTTTGAACCTTATTGGAAGAGGAACTTCAAAACATTCACTTGTGATCACGATGATTAGGCTAACGTAGCGTAATCGACATCGAATATGAAGCGAACTTGGGAAGTGCGGTTCGCGTGTACCAACTACGTACACTTGCGCTTCCGCCTTCCTCAAGCAGCGCTTCA
>DXHF01000100.1 GCA_019113605.1 Candidatus Paenibacillus intestinavium | reverse complement strand
CCATTGCTCTGTTTGATCCTCATCATTCCATTGTGCTAATTCTGGAAATACATGCGAAAGCACTTCCTCAATGCGAGAAACCGGAATAACTTGCAAGCCATTCAGGTCAGCAAATATTTCTTGCCAGTTTTCTCTAGGAATAATAACACGAACTGCGCCAGCTTGGAAGGCTGCTTCCACCTTAGCTAGCACACCACCAACTGGCTTTACATTACCATGTATCCCAATTTCACCAGTCATCGCTAAACGATTATCGATTGGCGCATTCAATATTGCTGACGTAATCGCCGTTGCCATAGCAATACCTGCGGATGGTCCGTCAACTGGTGAACCCCCTGGGAAATTAATATGTAGATCGTAGTCCTGTGGATTAAGACCTTTCAAACGAAGCACGGTCAGTACATTTTCGATAGATCCTTTAGCCATACTTTTTCTTCTTAACGTACGAGAGCCACCACCTAGCTCCTCTTCATCAACGACACCTGTAATAATATATTGACCTTTCCCTTTAGCCACCGGAATAGCACTTACTTCAATTTCAAGCAGCGCTCCCATACTTGGACCATATACCGCTAGCCCATTTACAAAGCCAATTTGCGGAACTAATGGAACTTTACGTTCTGGTCTTGGTGGTATTTGACTACTATTAACAACCCATTCAATATCCATCGCCGTAATTTTATCCCTTTTTTCAGATAATGCAAGCCCTGCCGATAGCTGAATAATATTAACAGCTTCACGTCCATTCGTTGCATATTGCTTTACAACATCAATCGCTTCAGGACAAGGTGCGAAACCAATTTTCACAACAGCATTTTCTGCAACTTCTGCCACCTCATCAGCAAGTAATGGTCGGAAATACACTTCCATACATCTTGAGCGAATAGCAGGTGGAATTTCTTGCGGTGAACGAGTTGTCGCTCCAACTAAGCGGAAGTCAGCAGGCAATCCATTTTGAAATATATCATGAATATAGCTAGGAATATGACTATCTTCTGAATTGTAATAGGCACTTTCCAGAAAGACTTTACGATCTTCTAATACCTTTAATAACTTATTCATCTGGACAGGATGTAATTCACCTATTTCATCAATAAATAAAATTCCACCATGCGCCTTCGTAACCGCACCTGCCTTTGGCTGTGGTATACCTGCTACACCCATTGCCCCAGCCCCTTGATAAATCGGATCATGAACCGAACCAATTAGAGGGTCAGCAATACCTCTTTCATCAAAGCGTGCAGTCGTAGCATCTATTTCTGTAAATTTGGCAGTTGGTAAAAATGGTGACGATGGATTACGCTTCGCTTCTTCTAGCACAACCCGTGCTGCTGCTGTTTTGCCTACACCAGGAGGACCGTAGATGATAATATGCTGCGGATTAGCACTGCATAGCGCAGCTTTAAGAGCTTTTAGGCCATCCTTTTGTCCCACAATATCATTCAGTGATTGCGGTCTTGTTTTCTCAGCTAGCGGCTTCGTTAACGAAATGGAACGAAGCTTGCGAAGTTTGTCCATTTCCTTACGTGATTCCTTATCTACTGCTACTTTACTCATCTTCTGATTACGTAATAGATTGAAGAAATATAATCCAATTACGACAGCAAAAAACACTTGAATAATCATTAACAATACGCTCATATTCATTATTAACCCCACTCCTCTTATTATTAAACTTTCCCGTATTCCATAGTATTACCTTCTAGCAGATGGAATAATCTTGGTTGGGAAGAGAAATAATTATGTGGGTGCTGCGAGAACCAATCGGAGGACGCTTCGTGAACTAATCGCTGTTCCGATCAAGTTCGCTCCGAGAACAAATCGCTGTTCCGATCGCCGTTGTCCGCGGATTTATTGTAATGGGAATAGCGGTATAAATCCGCGGACAAAAGCGAGCGCTTCGCTTCTCCACTAGCGATTTATTCTCTACGCTACGTCGTAGAAGAGTAATAGTTCTCTACGCTCAGATGCAGAAGGGCGATTCGTTCTCTCCACTTCGGCGTAAGGGAGAGTATAAAACAAGGTTACTCTATTCCCTGTTGCGCGAGAGTGTGTGTGTTGAGAGCATAGTTTCGCTGAGCAAACAAAATACTCTTTGCCTCTGTTTCACTCGAAAGCATAGTTTACTGTGCAAATTTTGTTCTGTAACACCAATTTTGGTGCTACAGAATCATCTACCATACAAATTTCGCTCTGTAATACTAATTACGATACTACAGCATCATGTACTGTGCACATCTCGTTCTGTAACACTAATTTTGATGCTACAGCATCATCTACCGTACAAATTTCGTTTTGTAACACCAATTTTGGCGCTTCAGATATTCATTTTCTCTGTTCTTATTAGTTCAATGAAGTCAGCTTCTTGTTCTCTTCCAAGTTACGCGCCATGTATGACAGGCAGACATAAAAATGGGTACCTTCAATTATCCAAAAAAACCATGTTTTCCATCTAATTCGTTAAAATAAGGAATATTCGGTTCCCTCGAAACTTACACTTTGTGTAAAAAAATGGGCGTTGCTTAGTTGCATTAATTAATGCAACTAAACAACGCCCTCTATTATGCAATTTCACCAAATGAGTCCGTCCATGATAATGGATGGATGCTAGCTTCGATGTCGAATATTCTTCCTGCTTTGCTTCAAACGAACCACGCACCAGCAAAAGCACTCACGAATATTGCTAAATAAATTAATGTAATCCACGGCTGATAGTCTAGATACATCTCTTTCCACGTCATTGCCCATGGATGACGAATAAGTACCCAACCTATTAGATCAATGATGATCGTTAGCAGCATCCATGATATTCCGATAATAAGAGCTTCGAGCCATAGATTGTCTGGTTGTACTTTAATGAAATAATAATATGCGGCTATTGGCCAGAGAATGATATTATATAGTGCATGATACTTTACCGTTGCTGCATATGACTTAATATCATACATTGATTTCACAGGTTGTATTGTATCTTTATCCATCTTGAGCACATAAGCATTGAAGCATGTATGTAATATACCGACAAGTGTAACTACGATGTAAGCAATCAAATACCAAAGTATAGACAACCCAAAATCCATCATATCTCCCCTTCTTACGCTTAGGATGTTATCCAGTTTTATCTAAGAAGTCTTTCTTCCAAACGAACAATATATATCATACCACAAAATTACATCGTTTAGATTTTATTACCAATTATATATTTTATGAATTTAATTGATAATTTCAGAATTTATAGTAGCACGATTTGTCGTTTATATTCCTGACAACCACCCCCTAATAAAAAATGCCCTAGCAACTTCACAGTCACTAGGGCATTTTTTTATTAGGGCTTCATATTTAGTTATTTATTTAGTTATTTATTTAGTTATTTATTTATTAGTGCTTTATATGTTCTTTACGACCAGGAATTTCTCCCGTCTCTTCAAACACGCGTACAATTTCATCGATTTCCTTCTTCAGTTCTGATAGCAATTCCGCCTCAGGCACTTTACGAATCATCTCTCCATAACGGAACAGCATCCCTTCACCTCGCGCGCCTGCAATGCCGATATCAGCCTCACGAGCCTCACCAGGACCGTTGACTGCACAGCCTAGTACAGATACTTTGATAGGTACCTTGATCTTAGATATATACTCTTCTACCTCATTGGCAACTGAGAATAGATCAATATCAAGACGACCGCATGTCGGACAAGATACTAGCGTTGCTGCATTCGTAATTAAGCCAAATGTTTTCAGTAGCTCACGAGCAACTTTAACTTCTTCGACAGGGTCCGCAGATAAACTAATACGCAATGTATTTCCTATACCTAGCGATAATAATGCACCGATACCTGCAGAGCTTTTGATCGTTCCAGCATTCAATGTACCCGCTTCGGTAATACCAAGATGAAGTGGATATTTGATAACTTCCGCAGCCATAGAGTACGCTTTGATCGCCATCGGAACATCTGAAGCTTTCAAAGACACGATAATATCATGGAAGTCTAATTCTTCTAGAATACCAATATGATACATCGCACTTTCTACCATCGCTTCTGGAGTAGGATAGCCATACTTTTCTAGCAAATGATTTTCAAGTGATCCCGCATTAACACCGATTCGAATAGGGATCCCCTTTTCTTTACAGGCAGCAACAACTGCTTCTACCTTTTCGCGACGACCAATATTACCTGGATTAATACGAACTTTATCAATCCCATTTTCTATGGCACGTAAAGCAAGACGATAATCAAAATGTATATCAGCAACTAGAGGAATATGAATCTGTTTCTTAATTTCCTTGATCGCATCTGCCGCTTCCATATTGTTAACGGTAACACGAACTAATTGACATCCAGCTTCCTCAAGACGTAATATTTCTGCAACGGTAGCTTCCACATTAGCCGTCTTTGTTGTACACATACTTTGAATAAGAACCTCATTACTTCCACCAATCGTTAGATTACCAACTTTGACAGGTACGGTGTTCTGACGTAAGTACATAGTTATCTCTCCCATAAATGGCAAAGTCCACCCCTTGCTCTGATAATGCACAGCATGAGGTGGTTACTTTGTCTGTATTCAAGTAACGTTAAGCACTTTCTTCCTTCTTATTATCCTTCTTTTCAGGTTGGCTAAGTTCCGGAACAATTTTACTCGTTACTGTATCTTCAGTTATGACGCAAGTCGTTACATCTTCACGAGATGGAACTTCATACATCAAATCAAGCATGATCCCTTCAATGATCGCTCGAAGACCACGAGCACCTGTATTACGCTTAATTGCTTCTTTTGCAATCGCATCAAGTGCCTCGGCTTGGAACTCCAACTTCACATTGTCAAGCTCAAGCAATTTTTGATATTGCTTCACTAGTGCATTTTTCGGTTCGGAAAGAATACGCACCAATGCTGGCTCATCTAGCGGCTCTAGAGTTGAAATAACAGGTAGACGCCCAACAAACTCAGGAATCAAGCCGAATCTCAATAAATCCTCAGGCAATACCATAGACAAATACTCACCTGGTTTTAGATCCTTCTGAACCTCACCAGTAGAGTTAAAACCAATCACTTTTTTACCAATTCTA